>NZ_JBNPXB010000007.1:0-206336 GCF_050433525.1 Aminobacter sp. BE322
GAAGCGGATTGACGTCTCCCAGGCCATGATCCTCGTCGCCATGGGCGGCAACCTCCTACGCCGGAATGCCCATCCCTGACTTTCCAAACGGACTCCAAGAACAGCGGCCACCTATGGTCCGGCGCCTCCGCTTCATTGGCAACATGGAGAGACTTGGTAACGTACGTCTTGTCGGGGAATCTGATCGTGAGAATTTCTGCGGTGACCTTGTCGCAAAATCTCGTTATCTGGCTGGCGCAGTCCTGGCACCATTTGTCGAAATGTTCAGGCGTTACTCCCGGGGCAATCTTTTGCAGCGTCGGCAATGTAAATATCTGTTCGCCGAGCTCGCTTATGCTGTTGCCCTGCTGCGGGTGAGCAAAGTGCCGATGCTCCGCCTTCTCATCGAAATTGGCGAGGTCAAAGTCCAGGCCGTATTTCGCGAAATGGTGGGCCGACCTGTTGCGGTACTCCTTGGCCACCGCAAAGCACTTGCTGGAACGAAGCCCCTTCTTGATAACTGCCCCTTCAGCACGCGCCAATGTTACTCGTCCGCGGAGGTGGTCAAGAGTGTCAATTGCTTCAAACAACACGCTCGCTAGCTTTCTCGTACTCCACAGCCAGCGAATATATTGCATCGCGGCCAGATCGCGATTGCCTTCACCTGCATCAATTGGCGATCTCGCCATAAGCGACCAATAGAATCGAATGTCATTCGTGATGAACGATGACGCCAGAATGAAGTCTCGTTCATTTGCATCCAAGGACGACAGCTCCTCGGTGGTGAGAGACACCACGCCGAAATGCGTGACGTAGTGTCTCCCGTCTTTGGTCATCCGAAAACCCGCTTGAAGATCGTGTCGACATGCTTGGTGTGGTAGCCGAGGTCGAATTTTTCCCGGATCGCGGCTTCCGGCAGCGCCGCCGTCACTTCCTTGTCGGCGAGCAGCTCTTCCAGGAAGTCCTTGCCTTCCTCCCACACCTTCATGGCGTTGCGCTGCACCAGCCGGTAGGCGTCCTCGCGCGACACGCCGGCCTGGGTCAGCGCCAGCAGCACGCGCTGCGAATGCACCAGCCCGCGGAACTTGTTGAGGTTCTTCAGCATGTTGTCGGGATAGACGACGAGCTTGTCGATGACGCCGGTGAGGCGGGCGAGCGCGAAGTCGAGGGTGACGGTCGCGTCCGGGCCGATCATGCGCTCGACCGACGAGTGCGAGATGTCGCGCTCGTGCCACAGCGCCACGTTCTCCATCGCCGGTGCCGCATAGGAACGGACCATGCGGGCAAGTCCGGTCAGGTTCTCGGTCAGCACCGGGTTGCGCTTGTGCGGCATCGCCGACGAGCCCTTCTGGCCCGGCGAGAAATACTCTTCCGCTTCCAGCACCTCGGTGCGCTGCAGGTGGCGGATTTCGGTGGCAAGGCGCTCGATCGACGAGGCGATGACGCCGAGCGTGGCAAAGAACATGGCGTGGCGGTCGCGCGGGATGACCTGGGTCGACACCGGTTCCGGCTTCAGGCCGAGCTTGGCTGCGACATGCTCCTCGACGCGCGGGTCGATGTTGGCGAAGGTGCCGACGGCGCCCGAGATCGCGCAGGTGGCGATGTCTTCGCGGGCATGCACCAGGCGCTCGCGGCAGCGCGAGAACTCGGCATAGGCCAGCGCCAGCTTGACGCCGAAGGTCGTAGGCTCCGCATGGATGCCGTGGCTGCGGCCGATGGTGACGGTGTCCTTGTGCTCGAAGGCGCGGCGCTTCAGCGCCGCAAGCAGCGCGTCGACGTCGGCGAGCAGGATGTCGGTGGCGCGCACCAGCTGCACCGAAAGGCAGGTGTCGAGCACGTCCGACGAGGTCATGCCCTGGTGGATGAAGCGCGAATCCGGGCCGACGAACTCGGCGAGGTGGGTGAGGAAGGCGATGACGTCATGCTTGGTGACGCGCTCGATCTCGTCGATGCGCTCGACGTCGAATTTGGCGGCACCGCCCTTTTCCCAGATCGTCTTCGCCGCTTCCTTGGGGATCACGCCGATTTCGGCCAGCGCGTCGCAGGCATGGGCCTCGATCTCGAACCAGATGCGGAAGCGCGTTTCGGGAGACCAGATGGCGACCATCTCGGGCCGCGAATAGCGAGGGATCATGGCGGGGCTCGTCCTGCTGCGGTTTCGTTGCGGCTCCCCTAACAGAGGCTGGCCCAATGCTCAACGCGAACGTCGGGCAAACCAGAGCGCGACCGCGAAAAGCGCTGCCATGCCGAGCGGAAAATAGAGCCGGATGCCGAGAACGGCGAACTGGTAGAGCGCGACGAGGCCGGTGAAGACGAGTTGCAGCGTCCAGGTCATGGTGAAGGGGGCGGCATGCCATTCGGCATAATAGCGCCGGTACTGCAGCGCGTAGATCAGCGCGGTAAGCCCGATCGTGACTGCTGCGAAGGACACGAAGGCGGCGGCAAACGCGGTCTGCCGGTTGCGGCCGCGCGAAACCATGAGGGCGATGGTGCAGGCGAGGGGAAAGGCGATGGCCCCGCCCACGGCAAACAGTGCGACGACCGAGCGCATCAGCGCCGGGGTCTCCCAATGGACGAACAGCAGCGACACGAGCGCGCTCGCGCCCATCGCCGCACCCCACGCGAGCGAACCCGCCAGCGCCGTCCGCCGCGCCGGCATGGCTTTGCGCAGCCGTGGCCAGAAGCCGTCGTCGGCAGCAGCCGGTGCTTCCGTCCGGGCCAAGGCGCGCCGCGGTCTCACCGCCTGCCGGTCACGGCCAGCCAGCGGTGGTCCGGTCCCTCGAAACCCTGTCCGATGACCGAGACGAGCACGGCATGGACCGCGCCGCCCTCGAAGGTCTGCACCCCGCCGATCCGGTAGCCGGTCGGGCAGCCGCGGCTCTGCGGCACCGAGGTGTCTTCCTGCAGCACCTTGTCGCCTGCCTTGGCGTCGACGCGCGACAGCTTGAAGCCCTTGATCGGGCCGAACGGGCAGCGCTCGATCTCGCCGAGCGAGACCTCCTCCAGCCGGAACTCGAGCTGCTCGTCGATCGGCGGGAACACCGGCCGCGGGTTGACCGTCATCCGGTACGGGTCGGCGCTGGCCTCGGTGATCGCGTTGAAGCCGGCCAGATAGCCGCGGTTCTCGGCCAGCACCTCGTCCGCGACCACCTTGGCGCCCTGCTTGCGGGCTTCGGCGCGCGCCGCTTCAAGGCCTGCGGCCTCGTCGTCGAGGCGCACCCTGACCGGCGTGCCGGGCATGAACTTGTCGGTGGCGGTGTCGATGTAGAAGCGGTTGGCGTAAGGAAAGCCGGAGCCGTCCTGGATGCCGAACTCCTCGAAGGCGAAGATCTTGCCGTCGGCGCTGAAGCCGAGCACGTTGAGCTCGGACGCGTCGCCCGCCACGGCGGCCTGCGAAACGCCCAGCGACAGCGCGCCCGCGAGGCAAAAGAGCTTCCAGCTACCCACGCCACCTCTCCCTGGATTGAATCAGTCGTTCAGGCGAATGCGCTAAACTACCGATTAAAAAGGAATTTGCATCACCGCGCCGACCATGGCGGCATCACATCGCCGGGAGCGGCGGTCGCCGCATGCACTCCGCGTGCGATCGCCCGCGCCATGGTCGAGGCCGCCGCGGCGTAGAAATCGACGATATCCGCTTGCCCCACCGAAATCCCGCTCGCCCCTGTCGCCAGCCCGAACACGAGGTCGCCGTCGAAGGGCGTGTGCACCGGCCAGACGGCGCGGGTGAAGCCGTCATGGGCGGCGATCGCCAGCCGCTTTGCTCCGGCTTTGCTCAGCACCGCATCGGTGGCGATCACGGCGATCGTGGTATTGGCCACTGCGCCGTCGTCCTTCTCGTATTTCTTGAAGACGCGGGCCGCATCCTGAGGCATCGGCGAGGGGTAACCCAGGCCGCCGAATTCGCCGCCGAGTTCGAAGGGAGCCGCCCAGAAATGCCTGCTCCGCCCGACGGTCACCGATCCGGTGGCGTTGACGGCGACCAGCGCGCCGACGGTCACCCCGTTGGGCAGCACGGTCGAGGCCGAGCCGAGGCCGCCCTTGAGCCCTGCGGTCAGCGCGCCGGTCCCTGCACCCGTCGTGCCGAGCGCGAATTTTCGCGTGGCCGCCTGCGTCGCCTCGTAGCCGAGCTCGCGATAGGGCGGATAGCGCCCCCAGTCCTTGTCGCCGCCGTTCAGCATGTCGAACAGGATTGCCGCCGGCACGATCGGGACAACCTGGTCGCGCATGGCAAAACCGATGCCCTTTTCGCGCAGCGCCGCCTGCACCCCCGAGGCGGCGTCGAGGCCGAAGGCCGAGCCGCCCGACAACACGAGGGCGTTGATCGTCTCGACCGTGTTGTGCGGTTCCAGAAGGTCGGTCTCGCGCGTGCCCGGCGCGCCGCCCAGCACCTGCACGGCGGCCGTGGCGGGCGTGTCGCAAACCACCACCGTGGTGCCGGACTTCACCTTCTGGTCGGCGGCATTGCCGACGGTCAGGCCCGCGACGTCGGTGATCAGGTTGAGCGGTCCGGCTTTCAGCGTCATTGCGTTTCCAGGGGCACGTAGTTCGTCCCGTCGAAGCGGAACAGCCGGTAGGGGTTTGCGGCCAGGTCGCCCTTGGCGTCGAAACGGATATTTCCCAGCGCCGTGTCGAAATCGCCCCCGTCCAGCGCCTCGGCGGGCGGCTTGCCGCTGGTGGCCGCGGCGTTGGCGATCTCCACCGCCGCATAGGCCGGCAGCGCATAGCCGTCGGTCGTCGCCTTGCGGGCCTCGAAGGCCGAGATGACCGCGGGCGCTGCCATGCTCGTCCATTCCGCCGGAGCGATCATCAGCGTGCCTTCGGCGGGCGGAACCGCACGGTCGGCGAGGCGCAGCGTCTCGCCGCCGGCAAACACCATGTCGGTGCCGAGCACGGCCGCGTCGCGCGCCATCACCGCGATGTCCTCGCCGTCGCCCCCCACGAACACATGCGTCGCGCCCGCCTTGCGCAGGCGGCCCACCAGCGCCAGCTGGTTGTCGAGCTGCGGCCTGAAAGTGTCGACGAACACCGGCTTGAGGCCGGACTGCTCGGCCGCCACGCGGAAACTCTCGGCGAGCTCGCGGCCATAGATCGTGCCGTCGTCGACGACGGCGAACAGCTCGTTGCGCCACATCTTCGTCAGGATCGCTGCTGCCGTGTCGCGCTCGCCGTCGCCGCGCGGGCCGAGCCGGTAGACCGGCCAGCCGGTCTTCTCGCGCCGGTCGGTCAGGCCGTCGGTGCGCACGCCGACGGTGATGACCGGGATTCCCGCCTGCTTCAGCGCGGGCAGGGCGGCTTCGAGGGCTTCCGAGCACAGAAACCCGACCGCGATCGTGACCTTGGCCTCGACGAAGCGTTGGGCCGCCGCGGTGCCGCCGTCGGCGGTGCAGCGATCGTCGATGACGTCGAGCGCCACGCCGAGCGACTCGGCGGCGATCACCGCGCCCGATCGGACCTGCCCGCCCAATATGCCGGGGGCGCCGGATAGCGGCGCTGCCACACCGATCCTGGCCGGTTCGGCCTTGGCGGCGAGTGCAAGCAACGAGGCCGCACATGCCGTGATGATGCCCGCAGCGGGTCGCATTCGATCCAACAATATCCTCGGCGTGCGTATATTTACGCAGCCTGCTTGACCTACTGCCTGGCCCGGACAAGCGCAATGCACTTGTGGCCCATTTGCTTGTGGGCTCAATTATGCGGCCATATATAGCGATCAGGTTCCACCGCAGGAAAAGTTTGGTGCTGAAGAAGTTTGAAGTCGGGCCGCAGGCCTACCGCGACGCGATGAGCCACTTTGCCGGTGCGGTGCATCTGGTGACCACCGATGGGGCGGCCGGCAGGCGCGGCGCGACCGTGATTGCCGCCTGCTCCGTTACCGACAATCCGCCCACGGTGCTCGTCTGCGTCAATCGCGAGAACCCGAAGAACGACGCCTTCGTCAAGAACGGCAACTTTGCCCTCAACACCCTGGCCGCCAGGCACGAACCGCTGGCCGTCGCATTTTCCGGCGTCACGGGCCTTTCGCCGGAAGACCGGTTCGCCATGGCCGAGTGGGAGGTGCTGGCTTCCGGCGCCCCGGTGCTCATCGATGCGGTGGCGGTGTTCGATTGCGAGCTCGTCGACGCCAAGGAAATGGCCACCCACCGCATCATGTTCGGCAGGGTGACAGGCCTGCGCATCGGCGATAACCTCCGTCCCCTGATCTACCACGGCCGCAGCTACCACGTGCTCTAGGCCGATCTTCGGAAGCACCATGACCGATCTTGCGCCTCGTCCCCTGCCCAATTCGATCGACGAGACGCTCGCGATGCTCGCCGGCGCCGACTATGTCGCCGACCGCGCGCTTGCGACCGTGCTTTTCCTCAGCCTGCGCATGCGCCGCCCGCTCTTCCTCGAAGGCGAGGCCGGGGTCGGCAAGACCGAGATCGCCAAGGTTTTGGCCAGCGCGCTCGGCCGCAGGCTGATCCGCCTGCAGTGCTACGAGGGTCTCGACGTCTCCTCCGCCGTCTACGAGTGGAACTATGCCGCGCAGATGATCGAAATCCGCATGGAGGAGGCTACAGGCAAGGTCGACCGCAGGGACATGGAGAAGAACGTCTTCTCCGAGAAATACCTGATCCGCCGCCCTGTGCTCGACGCGCTGACCGGCAAGGAGGGTGCGGCTCCCGTCTTCCTCATCGACGAGCTCGACCGCACCGACGAGGCGTTCGAGGCGTTCCTGCTCGAGATCCTCTCCGACTACCAGGTGACGGTGCCCGAGCTTGGCACCATCAAGGCGGAGGAGCCGCCGATCGTCATCATCACTACCAACCGCACGCGCGAGATCCACGACGCGCTGAAGCGCCGCTGCCTCTACCATTGGGTCGACTATCCCAATGCCGAGCGCGAGCTCGAGATCGTCCGCCGCAAGGTGCCCGAAGCCAACCGCCGGCTTTCGGCCGAGGTCGTCCGCTTCATCCAGAGGCTGCGCGAGATCGAGCTGTTCAAGGTGCCGGGCGTGGCCGAGACCATCGACTGGGCCGGCGCCCTGACCGAGCTCGACAAGATAGCGCTCGATCCCGAGACCGTGTCCGACACCATCGGCGTGCTGCTCAAATACCAGGACGACATCGCCCGCATCGAACAGGGCGAGGGCCGCCGCATCCTCGAAGAGGTGAAGGCGGAGCTGGCGGCGGCGGAGTAGGGCGATGGAAGCGCTCGCGTTTACCTCCACCCCTGACCCCTCCCCACAAGGGGGAGGGGAAATTCTGCTGCGTTCGCGCCGGTTTTGCGCGACGCGATTCGGTGGGTTGTCAGGTGGGACGCCCGCTCTCCAAGTCTCCCTCCCCCTTGTGGGGAGGGGTTAGGGGTGGGGGTATGACCAAAGCGTCCCCGCCCATCGTCATCCAGCCCGAAGGTCGCATTGCCGACAACATCGTCTATTTCGCCCGTGCGCTGCGCAAGGCGGGCATGCGGGTCGGCCCGGCCTCGGTCAAGGACGCCATCGAGGCGGTGCTCGCCGCCGGCATCGGCACGCGCGACGATTTCTACTGGACGCTGCACGCCGTGCTCGTCACCCGCCACGAGGACCATGCCACCTTCGACGAGGCCTTCCGCCTGTTCTGGAAGTCGCGCGAGCTGATCGAGAAGATGCTGGCGATGTTTTCACCCGTGGCGCTCGATCACCGCGAAAAGCAGAAGCCGCGCGCCGCCGAAAGCCGCGTCAGCCAGGCAATGTTCGAGGGTCACGAGAACGCCCGGCCACCGCGCGAGATTCCCGAAATCGAGGTCGACGCGCGCTTCACGGTCTCCGGCAACGAGGTGCTGCGCGCCAAGGACTTTGCCCAGATGAGCGCCGCCGAGCTTGCGCGGGCGCGACGCGAGATCGCAGCGCTGAGGCTGCCCTTCGACCTGGTGCGCACGCGCCGCTTCAAGCCCGACCCGCATGGTGCCAAGGCCGATCCGCGCGCGATGTTGCGTGCGGCTGCCCGCACCGGCGGCCAGTTGATCCTGCCGAAGTTCCGTTCGGCCCGCGAGGTGCATCCGCCGCTCGTCGTGCTTGCCGATATTTCGGGCTCGATGAGCCAGTACACGCGCATCTTCCTGCATTTCCTGCATGCGCTGACCGAGAAGCGTCGGCGCGTGAATACGTTCGTCTTCGGCACGCGGCTCACCAATCTCACGCGCCAGATGCGCCACCGCGACCCCGACGAGGCGCTGGCCGGCTGCGCGGCCATGGTCAAGGACTGGTCGGGCGGCACGCGCATCGGCGACGCGCTCGGCGAGTTCAACCGGCTGTGGTCGCGGCGGGTGCTGGGGCAGAGCGCGGTCGTCCTGCTCATCACCGACGGGCTGGAGCGCGACGACGTCGCCGGCCTGTCCGAGGAGATGGAGCGGCTGAAGAAGTCCTGCCGGCGGCTGATCTGGCTCAACCCGCTGCTGCGCTTCGACGGTTTCGAGGCGCGTGCCCGCGGCGTGCGCGCCATGCTGCCGCATGTCGACGAGTTCCGTGCGGTCCACAATCTCAACGCGCTCGGCGATCTCTGCGCTTCGCTCGGCGCGCCCGCTTCGCGCAGCAGCGATCCGAGGCGATGGCTTGCCGGCTTGAGCCGCGCGGCGTGAGCATCGGAAGGGAGGAAACGATGCCAAGCAAGTTCCTGGACGAGGCCCGCGATCCGCTGATCATCGCGGAGGGCTGGATGAAGGACGGCAAGGACGTGGCGGTCGCCACCGTCGTCGAGACCTGGGGCTCTGCGCCGCGTCCCGTCGGCAGCCACCTCGTCATCGATGCCGAGGGTACCTTTCACGGCTCCGTCTCCGGCGGCTGCGTCGAGGGCGCGGTGATCTCAGAGGCGCTGGACGTCATTGCCAGCGGCAAGCCCAGGATGCTCGAATTCGGCGTCGCCGACGAGACGGCCTGGCGGGTCGGGCTCTCCTGCGGCGGCCGCATCCGGGTCTATGTCGAGCGGCTGGGGTGATCGAATGGATCCGTATGTTCTCAAGACCCTCAATGCCGAGCGCCGGGCCCGGCGCGCGGCCATCGTCGTCACCGATCTCGGCGACGGCCGCGACCGCGTCGTCAGGGAGGGCGATGCGGTCGCCGGCGAACTCGGTGCCGCCATCGCCAGGGCGTTTCGCACCGGCGCTTCGGGCATGGTCGAGGCCGAGGGCCGCAGCTTCTTCCTCAACGTGCACCTGCCGCAGCCGCGGTTGGTGGTGATCGGCGCCGTGCACATCAGCCAGGCGCTCGCGCCCATGGCCAGGATCGCCGGCTTCCCGCTCGAGATCATCGACCCGCGCACGGCGTTTGCCAGCGGCGAGCGTTTTCCTGACGTCGAGCTCAGCGCCGAATGGCCCGAGGACGTGCTCAGGGATCATCCGCTCGACCGCTACGCGGCACTCGCGGCGGTCACCCACGATCCCAAGATCGACGACTATCCGCTCAAGGCCGCGCTCGACGCCGGGTGTTTCTACGTGGGCGCGCTGGGCAGCCGGAAAACCCATGCCAGGCGCGTCGAACGGCTGCTCGCCATGGGCGCGACGCCGGAGCAGATCGAGCGCATCAACGCGCCGATCGGGCTCGCCATCGGTGCTGCCAACCCGGCCGAGATCGCCGTCGCGGTCCTGGCGCAGGTCATCGCCGCCTTCCGCTCGCGCGGGCTCGCCGGCGACACGAAAGGCGAGGCGGCGTGAAGTTCGGACCCGTCCCGGTTAGTGAAGCCCAGGGCGCGGTGCTGGCCCACGCGACCGCTGCCGGCGACCGTCGCTACCGCAAGGGCCACGTTCTCGGTGCGGACGACGTCGCAGCCTTGCAGGCCACGGGCCTGCGCGAGGTCGTCGTCGCCGCCCTGGAGCCGGGCGACCTCGGCGAGGACGAAGCCGCCACGGCGATCGCCGCCGCCATGCGCCATCGCCATGTCGAGGCGAAGCCGGCCGCCACCGGTCGCGTCAACCTGCATGCCGGCCTGGCGGGCGTCTTCACCGTCGATGCCGCCCTGATCGACGCCATCAACGCGGTCGATCCGTCGATCACGGTCGCGACGCTTGCACGCCATGCCACCGTCGAGGCGGGCCAGATGGTTGCGACCGTCAAGATCATCCCCTTCGCCGTGGCCGGCGAGCTGGTGCGCAAGGTGGTCGACCTGTGCGCCGGCCGCGAGATCTTCGCCGTCAATCCGTTCGTCGCCAGGCGCGTCGGCGTCATCCAGACAGTGCTGCCGAGCGTGAAGGCGAGCGTGCTCGACAAGACCGCCCGCGTCACCGAGCAGCGGCTCGCGCGTTCCGGCAGCCGTATGACCGCGGAGCGGCGCACGCCGCACGAGGCGGGCGCCGTAGCGGAGGCCGCGAAGGTGCTTGCCCGCGATCACGACCTGCTCGTCATCTTCGGTGCCTCGGCGCTCGCCGATTTCGACGACGTCATCCCCGCGGCGATCCGCGCCGCCGGCGGCAGCGTCACCCGTTCCGGCATGCCCGTCGATCCCGGCAATTTGCTGGTGCTCGGCCATATCGGCGAGACCGCCGTGCTCGGCGCCCCCGGCTGCGCCCGCAGCCCCAAGGAGAACGGCTTCGACTGGGTGCTCGACCGCCTGATCGCCGGTCTCGAGATCACCGCGGCCGACATCGGCGGCATGGGGGTAGGGGGCCTGCTCATGGAAATTCCGTCGCGGCCGCAGCCGCGCGAGGCGCCAGCCGTGCCCGTTCCGCCGAAGGTCCATGCCGTGCTGCTCGCCGCCGGGCGCTCCAGTCGCATGGGCGGGCCCAACAAGCTCCTGGCCCTGTTCCAGGGCAAGCAGCTGGTGCGCCGCACGGCCGAACGCGTTCTCGCCTCCAGGGCCGAGGCGGCAGTGGTCGTCACCGGCCACCAGGCCGGCCGCATCCGCGAGGCGCTCGCCGGGCTCGACCTGCCCGTTGCCCACAACCCCGACTTCGCCAGCGGCCTCGCCGGTTCGCTGAAGGCCGGCGTCGCCGCACTTCCCGAGGATGCCGCCGGCGCGCTGATCGTGCTCGGCGACATGCCCGAGGTGCTGCCGGGCGATCTCGACCGCCTGATCGAAGCCTTCGAACGCGCCGGGGCCCGCGCCGTCGTCCGCGCCACCCATGGCGGCAAGCGCGGCAATCCCGTGATCCTGCCCAGGGCGCTGTTCGCCGCCGTCGCCCATCTCGAAGGCGACACCGGCGCCCGCCACCTGATCGAGGGCGAGGGCGTCGATGTCATCGACGTCGAGATCGGCATTGGTGCCGCCGTCGACGTCGACACGCCCGAAGCGCTGCGGACGGCCGGCGGAGTGCTGCAGGATTGAACGCTGTTGACAAATGGACTGTCGGCTAGCCAAGCCTTGGCTATGTCGCTCGATTCAAAGTTGCACTCCTTCGCGCCCCCCTCTGGCCTGTCGGCCATCTCCCCCTCAAGGGGGGAGATCAGCAGCTTTGCCGGCGTCGCTTACCCGACGTTGCAGAAGGGCGAAGGCGCCGACGACAGCCAATCTCCCCCCTTGTGGGGGAGATGTCCGGCAGGACAGAGGGGGGTGCGCAGGAGCGCAAGGTTCCACCGGCTTTCTGCCTGCCTATTGCGTGCGGTGGCACCGGTCCTGCTCGCCACCTTCGCCTTCCCCGCCCACGCCCAGACCCTCGCCCCCTACAAGGACGAGCTCTTCGCCTATCCGTCGCTGCTGTCCTCGGAGGGCGAGACCTACCGCGTCGTCGACTATCGCGAGGCGCGTGACATCGATGAGCGCGACCAGGTGCCGGAACGCCGCGTGCAGGGAAAATATGTCTCCACCGGAGTCCGCCGGGCGCAGCAGGACCTGGTGCTCAAGACCGACGCCGGCGACATCCGGCATTTCGCCGTCGGCAAGACCGAGGGTGCTGCGGTCATCGTGCTCTACCTCCACGGCCAGGGCGGCAGCCGCAAGCAGGGGGTCGACGACTTCACCTTCGGCGGCAATTTCAACCGCATCAAGAACCTGATGGTCGCCAATGGCGGGCTCTATCTGTCGCCGGACTTCTCCGACTTCGGCGACAAGGGCGTGGCCGAGGTGGCGGCGCTGATCGATCACTACGCCGCGCGGTCGCCCGGCGCGAGGATCGTGGTCGCCTGCGGCTCGATGGGCGGGGCGCTGTGCTGGGGGCTGGCGCGCAACGCCGACGTTGCCAGGCGGCTGAGCGGGCTGATGCTGCTCGGCTCGTTGTGGGACGACGGCTTCCTCAAGTCCCCGGCCTTCGCCGCCAAGGTGCCGGTGTTCTTCGGCCAGGGCAGCGAGGATCCGGTGTTCCCGGTCGAGAAGCAGGAGGCCTTCTTCCGCTCGATCCTGGCCAAGAGCAAAGGCTATCCGGCGCGCTTCGTCCGCTTCGAGACCGGCACCCACGGCACGCCGATCCGCATGACCGACTGGCGCGAGACGCTCAACTGGATCCTGGAGTGATTCCGGGAAAAGCGCGAAGCGGTTTTCCGTCCGGAAGCCGTCAGTTGGTCGTCACGGCCCGGTGTCGTAGTCGAGCACGTTCTCCGGGTTGATCTCGCCGTCATAGGAGGCGTCGACGTCGTACTTGATCAGCGTGAAGGCGCCGTCGCGGAAGATCCACAGCCCGTCCGACGAGGCGTCGCCGACGCCGCGCCACTTCGAGTGCGAGGCGATCGACAGCTTCTTCTCGTCGTAGAACGAGTTGACCAGCTCGCCCTCGGAGCGATAGCCGATGATGTCGACGCTCTCGACCTTGCCTTCGGTGTTGTCGTTCTCGTAGCTGATGTCGAGTTCGGGCACCGCGAAATGCAGCTCGCGCACGCCTTCGATCTCGTTCCAGAGATAGTAGACATGGGTTTCGTTGTAGGCGCCCATCGAACAGAAGAAGCGGAACAGCCGGGCCGTGCTGGGCGCGGCGTCATCGGCGTCGGTCTTGTTGCGATAGGAGATGGTGTAGTTCGCGACCGCGTCGTCGCGGCTGCCGTCGCCGGCGTCGCATTGGCCCTTGCGGCTGGTCGCGAACAGCTTCCTGGCAAGCTCGAGCACCGCGTCGGTCTCGGGCGGCGGCGCTTCGCCGCACTGCTTGGGGACGGCGTCGGCAAGCTCGCCGTCGGCCGGCTTGAGGCTGCCCTTGTCGAGCTGGATCGGCCGGAATGGCGGCTCCTGGATCGAGGCGTTCACCTGCCGGGCGGTGTAGCAGCCGGCGAAGACCTGTTCCGAGCCGTCGGCGTTCACGGCTCGGATCGCGACCGGGATGTTGTAGAAGATGCTGCCGGCAGCCCCTTCCTCGCTCACCGGGCCGGTCTCGACGTCGACCCGGCTGGTCGTCTCGTACCCCTTGGCGAAGCTCGAAAAGTCCGTGGCGGGCTTGGTGTCGCCGAAATAGTCCCAGGCGCGGGCATATTCCTTGCGGCTGACGGCGTTGTAGAGCGAGCGCACCACGGCCGCGGGGTCGGACCGGTCGTCGAGATAGGGCGTTTCAGCCGCCAGTGACTGCAGAGACCAGAGCCCGGTCAGGGCCAGGGCGGCGGCGCTGGTCGAAGAAAAGGTCCTCATCGCGAATCTCCTGCCTGCCGCAATCATGCATCATGGATTGCGGCAGCGCAGTGACGCGAAAGGCCCGTCACGCCTGGCGTGCCGACATTTCGCGGGCGATGCGCGGGAAATCCGCCGGCTTGATGCCGATGTCGAAACGGTCGGCATTGCTCATGGCGTTGAGCAGCGCCAGCGCTGCGCGGTAGCGGGCCTCTTCGCGGGGGCGCGGCCGGGCGAACAATTCGGTGTAGAAACCCATCTCTCAGGCTCCTGTTGGTCCTCCCTCAGCTACATATAGGCGATTCTTCGCCGATTGTGCAGTGCAACATAAGCATGTCTGCCATGCAGAGCCGGTCCCGGGCAGCCGCCGAACCTGTCCGGAATCCAATAAGATGCGGCGATTGCCTCGAAGCGATTTTTAACCGGCTTGGACTATGTTCCGGCAAGTTTTGCCGTATCATGCGTTTCGTGCGGGAGGGGCTTGCATGGGCACCGAAACCAGTCGCGATTTCGCTTCGCTGCTCGACGACTTGATCGTCGCATCGGAGCGGACCGAGGTTGCGCCTGCGCCGACCATCCCCTTCGACTATCTCGCCGTCGCCGAAGAGCTCCATTCGGGCCGCATCCGTGTCGACGGGCAGACGGTCGTCGCCGAGTACCGCGAGGCGGGGGCTGCGCTCGAAGACGAGTTCGTGTCGCTGCTCGACATGATGAAGACCGAAACCGCGGCCGCCGACGAGCCCGAACCGCCATCGATCGATCCGGATGCGATCGCCGCCGAACTCGGACTGGCCGAGGCCAAGCCCGCCGAGCTTGCCAAGATGCGCCGCAGCTTCGCGCTCGCCAACCATCCCGACCGCGTAGCCCCGCATCTGCGCCAGCGCGCCATGGTGCGCATGCAACTCGCCAACATGCTGATCGACGATGCCAGGCGACGCGCGGCGAAGAAGAAGCCCTGACCGCCGAAGCCTCTCGACAGCGCGGCCCATCTGCGAAAATCTATGCCTCGTGCCTGTGCGGGAGCCTCCATGCTCAGAATTCAGCGTATCCCTCTCGATGCCATCTACGTGCCCGCCGCGCGCCGCAAGACGCTGCACCCCGAGACCGTGCGCCATCTCGCCGAGGACATCCTCGAAAACGGCATGAAGATGCCGATCCAGGTGCGTGTCGACGGCGACCGCTATGTCCTGATCGAGGGGCTGCACCGGCTCGAAGCCGCGAAATGGCTGGGCGAGACGGCCATCGACGCCTATCTGGTGCATGCCCGCCGGCATTGACCTCGCGAAGATTTTACACCGTGCGGTGTAGGAGCCGCTGGACGCCGTACGTCCTTGTGGTGGAACTTGACCTCATTCGGAGATTTCCCATGACCACCGTTGTTGAAGCCACTCCCGCCAGCGACCGCGAACTCGTCCTCTGCCGCATCATCGATGCGCCGCGCGAGAAGGTCTTCCGCTGCTGGACCGATGCTGCGCTGCTGCCCAAGTGGTTCGCGCCGCTGCCCTGGACGACGGCGAGCGCCAGGCTCGACGCCCGCGCCGGCGGCACGAGCGCTGTCGTGATGCGCAGCCCCGAGGGCGTCGACTATCCGAGCTCCGGCGTCTACCTCGAGGTCGTGCCGAACCAGAAGCTGGTGTTCACCGACGCCTTCACCAGTGCCTGGGAGCCTTCCGAAAAGCCCTTCATGGTGGGCATCCTGACCTTCGAGGACGCCGGCGGCGGCAAGACCAAATACACCGCCACCGTCAGGCACTGGTCGATCGAGGACCGCGATTCACATGAGAAGATGGGCTTCCACGAGGGCTGGGGCCTGTGCACCGAGCAGCTCGAGGCGCTCGCCAGGACGCTCTGAGGCCGACTTTATGGTCGCAAAGGGCCAGGTCGGCATCGGCCTGGCCTTTTTGTTTTTGGCCGTCGGTGACGGCCCGATCTCCCCCCTTGTGGGGGAGATGGGCGGCCCTTCGACGGGCTCAACCCAGAGGGGGGGCTGTCCCGCATACCTATCCATTGCCACGCTCGCTTTCGCGCCTGGCCATTGTCAAAGAACACTCCCGTTGGAGGGAGGTGGTTCGGGAAGCGGGGCGCGCGGCCGAGCCGTCCGATAGATTGATACGTGGCGCGAACCCCGCGCCCCGCCCGGTGTCTGTCCCTCGGTCGGCCGGTCACAGGTCCGTCCCACGGTCTTTTCGTGGCCTGAACCCGCGGCTTCTCCGCATCCTCCGGCACCCGCCATTTGCGGCGCGTGCCGGACGACGCCGGCCTGTCGACGGGCCCTCGGAGCCACGGCTACCGCAGCCGTGGCGGGAGGTCACCGCCGCCCTCCCTGACACCCGGTGCGCACCAGGTCCCGACAAGGGCGATGGCACAAGGATACGGGAGGTTTTGGAGGGGTGGAAAAACGGGAGAATTTCTCCACGCACATTGCTGACAGAGTTACTGCCAAACTGGCGTGCGCGGAGAGCAAATCTTCAAGGTTGCGATCCTTCCCACCCCCCTCTGTCCTGCCGGACATCTCCCCCACAAGGGGGGAGATTGGCGGCTCCGGCGTCTCGCCCGCTTCTGCCTGCCTCTCAAGGAAATGCTCCTGCAACGCTGGTGGTTGGGAGGGGCGTTGATGACGGCCCAATCTCCCCCCTTGTGGGGGAGATGTCCGGCAGGACAGAGGGGGGTGGGAAGGATCGCGGCGTTGAAGGCAAAATCGCCAGACCGTGGAAAAGGTCTCCACGCCGGCTTCGCTCCTTCTCCGCCCTGGGAAGACGAGCGCCCGTTGGTGCTTCCGCCAACCCCCAGAGCCACAACCCGGGCGGATGTGCTCCAACACGCCTCGGAAAATTTTCTCCACCATGTCGGGTCTGCTACGGTCGGTTCGTCCTAGGGGGCGAAGGGCCGGAGCGGTCCGCAAAACGAGGAAGGACGACAGATGCGCAGTTTCATCACCATGCTGCTCGCGGCCGCAATGACGATCATCGTCGGCGGCGCGGCACTGGCCCAGGCGGCCGCCGACGGGGTCAAGAGCGGCTATGCCAAGGTCAACGGCGTCAACTATTACTACGAGATCCGCGGCGAGGGCGAACCGCTGCTGCTGCTGCACGGCGGGCTGGGCTCGATCGACATGTTCGGGCCGGTGCTGCCGGCCCTGTCGAAGAACAGGCAGGTGATCGCGGTCGACCTCTACGGCCACGGCCGCACCGCCCTGACCGACCGCAAGATGAGCCTGATCGACATGGGCGACGACATGGCCGGGCTGCTCGAGCAGCTGGGCTACGCCAAGGTCGACGCCATGGGCTATTCCCTGGGCAGCGGCGTCGCCATGCGGCTGGCGGTGCAGCATCCCGACATGGTGCGCCGCCTGGTGCTGGTCTCGGCCGGCTTCGCCCAGGACGGCTTCTATCCGGAAATGCTGCCGATGCAGGCGCAGGTGGGCGCCGGCATGGCCGAGATGATGAAGCCGACGCCGATGTACCAGTCCTATGCGGCCGTCGCGCCGAAGGTCGAGGACTTTCCGAAGCTGCTCGACCTGATGGGCGAGCTGATGCGCACGCCCTTCGACTGGTCCGAGGACGTCAAGACGCTGAAGATGCCGGTGATGCTGGTCTATGGCGACGGCGACATGTATCGCCCCGAGCACATCGTGAAGTTCTACCAGCTGCTCGGCGGCGGGCTGAAGGACGCCGGCTGGATGCGCGAGAACATGTCGCAGAACCGGCTGGCGATCATCCCCAACCGCACCCACTACGACGTCTTCTTCGCTCCCGAACTGGCGGCGATGGCGCTGCCCTTCCTCAACGGCGAGACCAAGGTGAAGTCCTGGGAGGAGCAGGTGAAGGAAGCGCAGTAGGCCGGGGATCCGGCTTTCAGGCCGCGCGGGCCCGGTCCGGACCAGCGCGGCCAAGACCCTTGCCCCGCGGGGGGGAGGGGATGTATCGTTCCGCCACGCTGAGAATGCCCCATGCGGGCATCGTAGGATGCGGCCAGCCGACCCCGAGACATGGCTGGCGATGAGGCGGCCGAACCCTTGCCGCGCGGCGCGTGCCGCACGCTTTCGCCATTTCCGGCCGCAGTGAGGCGATGTTGCCGCGGAGGAAAGTGGTCATGGCTATCTCATTGACAGTGCAAGAGTATCTCGAGGACAACCACATCCATTACGATGCCACCAAGCATGCGCGGACCGGCTGTTCGATGATGACGGCCGAGGCTTGCCACGTGCCCGGGAACGCGATCGCCAAGGGTGTGGTGCTGAAATGGGACGACGGCTATGTGCTGGCCGTTCTGCCGGCAACCCGCCACGTCGATCTGGCGCGGATGCGCGAGATCATCGGCGACAAGATCAGGCTGGCCACCGAGGACGAGGCCAGTTCGCTTTTCCCCGACTGCGAGGAGGGCGCGGTGCCGATCCTCGGCGTGCCATACCGGGTGGCCTGCGTCATCGACGAGCAGCTACGCCGCGGCGGCGACGTCTATTTCGAGGGCGGCGACCACCGCACGCTGGTGCATGTCACCGCCGATGAGTTCGGCAGGCTGATGTACGGCATGCCGCAGGCGCGCATCAGCTGGTAGCTGGGGCGTTCCAGGCTGGTGGGCGGCCAACGAAATGCCCGCTTGGTGTCACGCAACCGCCATTCGCCGGTCATGGTTGGCGCCTAGGATGCGTGAGGTCGAATGGTCACGAACGGAGGCGACTATGGCCGGTCACCCGGAACCGACGCTTGAGGAATTGCTGCGCGAACCCATCATCCTGACCCTGATGGAACGCGACGGATACAGTGCCGACGACATCCGCCTGCTGGCGCGGCAGGCAACGGAGAAAAGCCGCCTCGGCGCCGGCGCAAGGAGCTTTGCCCCGTCGATGCGGGCAGCCGGCCGGCAGAATGCCTGCCTCGCCGCGTGCAGGTGAGGGCGCCCCAATCGCCAAACAGGGAACGCGCGCCGTCGCCATGCCGGCGCGGCCGGCGACGGCCTTGCGGTGGCGTTCAGCCCGGATTGCAGGTCATGCCGTTGCGTTGGGCGTTGGCGACGCAGTCGCTTCTGTTCGAATAGCCCTGGGTCGCCGAGCCGACGATGCGCCCGTTGGAGGCGGTCCGCCGCCAGCGCCAGCCGTCGGTTGAATTGTAGATTTCCCAGGTATCGCCAGTCCGGTCGGTGCAGCTTGCCATCTCGCACGCTCCTGTTGCTCGAGAAGACATGACCTATGGCGATTCTGGTTGCAGGTTCCACGAATTGGCTGCAACTGTAGGGTGTTGAAACCGGCGGGCGGGTTGCCGGGATGGCGGCTGCAGGCAATTCGGAGTGCCGAGGGAATGCGGCGTTGCATGCCCGTTGGGTCGAGGTCTTGGCATGACCGGCTTCGTCTAGATGACCGCCAGCCAGAAGCGCGGCACGATCTATATCGGCGTGACCAACGACCTGGCGCGCAGGATGCCGGAGCACAAGGCGGGCCAGGGCTCCGGCTTCGCTGCCCGGCACGGCGTGCATCGCCTCGTCTGGTACGAGGAACATTTCGACATCCGCGACGCCATCCAGCGCGAGAAATCGCTGAAGCGCTGGCCGCGCCAATGGAAGATCGAACTGATCGAAAGGACCAATCCAGACTGGCACGAGTTGTTTCGCGGGCTGGGCTGGTGAGGCAATTGCCGGGAGCGGTCTCTCCGCCCTCGTCATCCTCGGGCTTGACCCGAGGATCCATGCCGTGAGGGTGGCGAGGCGCGCGACGGTCAGGGAAGATCGCCCGCGTTCTGGACCGCTTGAGCCATGCCGCGATGGCACGGCATGGATCCTAGGGTCTTCGCGACGGAGCTGCGCTCCTGCTCCGCCCTAGGATGACGAAGGCCTTCGAACTCCGCCCCTCGCAGCTTCGGCCCGATCTTGAGATCGGGCCGAAGCAGGTTCGTCTCATGCTATCCAGGCCGCCGGGGGCTGCCCCTCAGTTGCAGCCGTCGGAGTAGTAGTAGCGTAGTAGCAGCTGCCGGGGCTGCCCCTCAGCTGCAGCCGCTGGTGGCGCCGCAGGTGTCGCACTTTTCGCAGGTGCCGTTACGCACCATGGTGAAGTTGTGGCACTCGAGGCATTCGTTGCCGGTGTAGCCCTGCATCATCGCCTGGCTGCGGCGGGCGGCGGCCAGCTTCTTGGCTTCCGCCGCCTCGTTGGCGGCAGTGTCGGAGAACAGCGCCGAGGTGGTCTCGGTCACGGTTTCTTCCTCGGCGACGTCCTCGGCGAACTCCCTGGCGCGCTCCTCGTAGTCGCGCTTGTAGGCGGTCGATTCCTCGCGCAGCTCCGAGGTGACCGACTTCAGCGCCGTCACCGTGGCGCCCGACGAGATGGCGCGCACGTTGGAGCCCGCGAACGCGGTCGGCGCGGCCTTCACGGGTGCCGCGGCGGGCGTGGCCGAGCCCTTGGGGTCGGCGCCGGCGAGGCCGGAGACGACCTTGAGCGGGGCGCCGCGGGTCAGGCCCTTGGAGAAGGGCAGGGCCTTGCCTTCGTTGATGCCGCGGCCGAGTGCCGTGTTGCCGAAGTCGGAAGTGTCCACATGGGCGAGGTCGTTGCGGCCGAGATAGGAAACGGCCAGCTCGCGGAACACGTAGTCGAGGATCGAGGTGGCGTTCTTGATCGCATCGTTGCCGATGACGATGCCGGCCGGCTCGAACTTGGTGAAGGTGAAGGCCTCGACATATTCCTCGAGCGGCACGCCGTACTGCAGGCCGAGCGAGATGGCGATGGCGAAGTTGTTCATCATCGCGCGGAAGGCGGCCCCTTCCTTGTGCATGTCGATGAAGATCTCGCCCAGGCGGCCGTCGTCGAACTCGCCGGTGCGCAGGTAGACCTTGTGGCCGCCGACGACGGCCTTCTGGGTGTAGCCCTTGCGGCGGTTCGGCAGCTTCTCGCGGTCGCGGTAGAGCCGCTCGATGACGCGCTCGACGATCTTTTCGGTGACCTGGACGGCCTTGGCGGCGGCGGGAGCCGCGACCAGCGCCTCGACCGCGTCGTCCTCGTCCTCGTCGGCGTCGGCGATCAGCGAGGCGTTCAGCGGCTGCGACAGCTTGGAGCCGTCGCGGTAGAGCGCGTTGGCCTTCAGCGCCAGCTTCCACGACAGCATGTAGGCGTTCTTGCAGTCGTCGACCGTCGCCTCGTTGGGCATGTTGATGGTCTTGGAGATGGCGCCCGAGATGAAGGGCTGGGCGGCGGCCATCATCAGGATGTGGCTGTCGACCGAGAGATAGCGCTTGCCGATCTTGCCGCAGGGATTGGCGCAATCGAACACCGCGAGGTGCTCGTCCTTGAGAAAGGGCGCGCCTTCCAGCGTCATGGCACCGCAGACGTGGATGTTGGCGGCCTCGATATCCTTCTTGGAGAAGCCCAGCGCCGGCAGCATCTCGAAGGCGAAGTCGTCGAGCTGAGCGTCGGTGAAGCCGAGCACGTCCTTGCAGAAGTCCTCGCCCAGCGTCCACTTGTTGAACACGAACTTGATGTCGAAGGCGCTCTTGAGCGCGGCGTTCAGCGCCTCGATCTTCTCGTCGCTGAAGCCCTTGGCCTTGAGCGTCGAGGGGTTGATGCCCGAGGCCTGGTTGAGGTTGCCGTGGCCCACCGCATAGGCCTCGATCTCGGCGATCTGGCTTTCCGAATAGCCGAGCGTGCGCAGCGCTTCGGGAACGGCGCGGTTGATGATCTTGAAGTAGCCGCCGCCGGCGAGCTTCTTGAACTTCACCAGCGCGAAGTCGGGCTCGATGCCGGTGGTGTCGCAGTCCATGACCAGGCCGATCGTGCCGGTGGGCGCGATCACGGTCGCCTGGGCGTTGCGGTAGCCGTGCTCCTCGCCGAGCTCGATGGCGCGGTCCCAGGCAGCGCGGGCGTGGCTCACCAGTTCCTGCTGCTTGAGGTCGGAGGCGACCAGCGGCACCGGGTTGACCGACAGCTTCTCGTAGCCGTCCTTGTCGCCATAGGCGGCGCGGCGGTGGTTGCGCATGACGCGCAGCATGTTCTGGGCGTTGCGGTCGTAGTCGGGGAAGGCGCCGAGCTCGGCGGCCATTTCGGCCGAGGTGGCGTAGGCGATGCCGGTCATGATCGCGGTGAGCGCGGCGCAGATGGCGCGGCCCTCGTCGGAGTCATAGGGAATGCCAGAAGTCATCAGCAGGCCGCCGATGTTGGCGTAGCCGAGGCCGAGCGTACGGTATTCGTAGGAGAGCTTGGCGATTTCCTTGGACGGGAACTGCGCCATCATCACCGAGATTTCGAGGACGACGGTCCACAGGCGCACGGTGTGCTCGTAGGCCGCGATGTCGATCTCGCCGTTCTCCATGCGGTAGGGCAGGAGGTTGATCGAGGCGAGGTTGCAGGCCGTGTCGTCGAGGAACATGTATTCCGAGCACGGGTTCGACGCCCGGATGGCGCCCGCGGAGGCGCAGGTGTGCCAGTCGTTCATCGTGGTGTTGAAGTGCAGGCCCGGATCGGCCGAGGCCCAGGCGGCGTAGCCGATCTTCTCCCACAGGTCGCGGGCCTTCAGCGTCTTCAGCACCTTGCCGTCCTTGCGGGCGGTCAGGTGCCAGTCGCCGTCGTCCTCGACGGCGCGCAGGAAGTTGTCCTTGAGCGAGACCGAGTTGTTGGAGTTCTGGCCGGAGACGGTGAGGTAGGCTTCCGAATCCCAGTCGGTGTCGTAGGTCGAGAACTCGATCGAGGTGTAGCCCTGGCGCGCGAACTGGATGACGCGCTTGATGTAGTTCTCGGGAACCGCGCTCTTCTTGGCGGCCTTGATCTCGCGCTTGAGCGCGGTGTTGACGCTCGGGTCGAAGCAGTCGTCGTCCTGGCCTTCGCAGTTGACGCAGGCCGCCATGATCCTGGTCAGGTGCTGGCGCACGATCTTGGAGCCGGTGACGAGGGCCGCCACCTTCTGCTCTTCCTTCACCTTCCAGTCGATATAGGCCTCGATATCGGGGTGGTCGGCGTCGACGACGACCATCTTGGCCGCACGACGGGTGGTGCCGCCCGACTTGATGGCGCCGGCTGCGCGGTCACCGATCTTGAGGAAGCTCATCAGGCCCGACGAGCGGCCGCCGCCCGAGAGCTTTTCGCCTTCGCCGCGCAGATGCGAGAAGTTCGAGCCGGTGCCCGAGCCGTATTTGAACAGGCGCGCCTCGCGCACCCACAGGTCCATGATGCCGCCCTCGTTGACGAGGTCGTCGGCGACCGACTGGATGAAGCAGGCGTGCGGCTGCGGGTGCTCGTAGGCCGACTTGGATTTGGTCAGCTTGCCGGTGAAGGGGTCGACATAGAAGTGGCCCTGGCCGGGGCCGTCGATGCCATAGGCCCAGTGCAGGCCGGTGTTGAACCACTGCGGCGAGTTGGGCGCCACGCGCTGGGTGGCGAGCATGTAGGCGAGTTCGTCGCGGAAGGCGCGCGCATCGGCCTCGCTCTTGAAGTAGCCGCCCTTCCAGCCCCAGTAGGTCCACGTGCCGGCGAGACGGTCGAAGACCTGACGGGCGTCGGTCTCGGAGCCGTAGCGTTGGTTCTCGGGCAGCTTTTCGAGTTCGGCCTCGTCGGGAACCGAGCGCCACAGGAAGGAGGGGACGTCGTTCTCCTCGATCTTCTTCAGGCGCGCGGGAACGCCGGCCTTGCGGAAATACTTCTGGGCGAGGATGTCGGCCGCGACCTGGCTGAACTGGGCGGGCACGTCGATGTCGGCGAGCCGGAAGACGATCGAACCGTCCGGGTTCTTGATTTCCGAAATCGCCTTGCGGAATTCGATCTCCGCATATGCCGATTGTCCATCCTTGGTGAAACGCCGCTCGATCTGCATCGGTCGATTTCCTTTTGTCTATATATAGCGTCTTTCGCCGGGGATTGCCCGTAGTGATTGCGAACGACGCGCGCCCGTTCTCTCCGGCCGTCCGAGCGGCCGGTTGCCATTTTCCGAATTAGCTGCCGACCGACTGGAAAATCTCCTTGCGGAGGGCCTTTCCCGCCAGCCTGCGAGCCGCCTCGGACCCGTCGAACTGAAACTTTGGTTGCGACTCCCTCATCGAGGGCAACTCACACTATCTAGCGTCCAGACTGCCTGCAAACACTAAATATAGTATTAACAGAAGATTTCCGCCAGTCCCCAATTTTTATCCGCCAACCCCTTGGCACCCCGGAAACGCACGCGTCCGCACCCCGCCTGGGCAGGTGCAAATGCGAGCGAGAACTCACCAAAGCTGGGAAAAAAGACCGGGCTCGAAACTTTCCGGCCGCACGCTCAACAAGCGCGCTTGAGTCATAAAAAGCGACTCGGGGGGCAACGTCAAGAAGTCGTTTATGCAGATTTTATGACCCCAATATCTTGTGTGCGGCAAGTGTGGATAACGGGGAGAATGGCGCCCCTCCGGAGAGGGCGACCGGAGCGACGGGGACAGCGCCCCAGACCATGGATCCGGCCGCCAGGCGGCGGGTCCGGTCGTATTCGCGCGACGCCAGACGATTCCGTCCGGCGGCAAGATGTCCTATGCGGCGATCCTGGCCTGCGCCGCGCCGAAGGCGAGGATGAGGCGGCCGAGATCGGCTTCGTTGACCATGCGGGCGGCTTCGCTAGGGGTCACCCACTTGCGCGTGCGCTGGCG
The DNA here is from genome assembly GCF_050433525.1 of Aminobacter sp. BE322. NCBI lineage: Bacteria > Pseudomonadati > Pseudomonadota > Alphaproteobacteria > Hyphomicrobiales > Phyllobacteriaceae > Aminobacter > Aminobacter sp. BE322. Next base: position 24,036 of record NZ_JBNPXB010000007.1, read on the forward strand.
CCGCTCCTTCCACTTTTCCGCGACCTTGCGCACCTCGAGCGGGTAGACGAGCACCTCGCAGGCGACATGTTCGCCGCCGGCAAGCTCCTTGCTGTAGTAGTAGCGCCCGGTCTCGTGGGTATCGATCGAGCCGCTCAGGCCGGCTTCCTCGCTCGCCTCGCGCGCGGCGGTCTCGCACAGTCGCTCGGACTCCTCGGGCCAGCCTTTGGGCAGGACCCAGCGCCCGGTGTCGCGGCTGGTGATCAACATGATCTCGATGCCGCCCGATGCGGTTCGGTGCCAGGGCAGGGCGGCAACCTGGAGCCGGCAGGCCGAGGCTCCGAAGAGCCGGCGCAAACGCTCGACCAGGTAGTTGTGATTCATCAGCATAGGCGCCTGCCCGAGTCCGTGACTCAACTGCCGTTTCACCGATTGTAGGGTTAATCCTCCGTAACAAAAGTAAATAGACTGATAACGAAAACGCCCGGCCAGCTGGCCGGGCGTCGAATGTGGTCGGATTATCGGGGAGGACCCGAAAACGGGCGATCAACCCTTGTGATCGTCGGCGATCGGCTTCTGGTAGGTGAAGCCCATGTCCCAGGGGAAGTAGATCCAGGTGTCCTGCGACACCTCGGTGACGAAGGTGTCGACCAGCGGCCGGCCCTTGGGCTTGGCATAGACGGTGGCGAAATGCGCCTTCGGCATCATGGCGCGCACGATGGCCGCGGTCTTGCCGGTGTCGGTCAGGTCATCGACGATCAGGATGCCTTCGCCCTCGCCCTCGAGCAGGCTGGGGGTGATTTCCTTGAGCACGTGGAGCTGACCCTGCGAGTCATAATCATGGTAGGAGGCCACGCACACGCTCTCGATGACGCGGATGCCGAGTTCGCGCGAAATAATGGCAGCAGGCACCAGGCCGCCGCGGGTGATGCAGACGATCGCCTTCCACTGTCCGTTGACGCCGGACAGGCGCCAGGCGAGCGCGCGGGCGTCGCGGTGGAACTGGTCCCAGGAGACGGGAAAGGCTTTTTCGGGAAGGGACATCGACGCGCACTCCTGATGGCGCGCCAAACGCGCGCGAAAACTGGGGAATGCAGGCGGAATTAGCCGGAAAGCCCCGCTCTTGGCAAGCGGGGCCGCGCAAAATCGGGGGAAACGTCAGCGTGAAAGCAGGACTGCCACGTCGCCGGCCTGCAAGACGCTGCGCGTGATGCCGCCGAACAGGAACTCGCGCAGCCACGAATGGCTGTAGGCGCCCATCACCAGGAGGTCGGCGCCGCTCTCGACGACCTTGTCGTGGATGACGGCGTCGACCGAGTGGCCGCGGGATTCCTGCAGGCTGACCGACACCTTGGCGCCATGGCGGGAGAAGGCCGCCGCCATCTCGGTTCCGGCGGAATCCTTGCTGCGGGCGTCGGTGTCCGAAGGGTCCACCACGAGGATTTCGGTGTGGTTGGCCTCGATGACGAAGGGGAGGGCGTCGAATGCGGCGCGCGCTGCCTCGCGACTTCCGTTCCAGGCGACGACCAGGCGGTTGAAGGTCGAGATGAGCGGTCCCGAATGCGGGACGACGAGCACCGGCCGGCCGGCCTCGTAGATCAGGGAATCGATGTCGGCGGCGATCGAGTCCTTTGTTTCGGCGGAGCCCTGCGAGACCATCACGAGATCGGCGCAGCGGGCGCTCTCGACCCCCGACAGGGCGCTGTCGCCGGAAAAACTCTCGAAGCTGCGCCATTCGTAGGACAGCCCCGCCGGCTCCATGCGGGCGAGATAGGCGCGTTCGATCTTTTCGGCCCGCTCCTTGCACAGTTCCGCGTTGGCCTGGATGAACTCCGTGTCGGGAAAGCCCACCGCCGTGGTGTAGGGCATCGCCAGCGCCTCGGCATGGACGCCGATCAGGTGGCTTTCGTGGCGCTCGGCGAAGGGGATTGCCACGTCCAGGACGCGGGCGACGTCGCGCTCGCTCTGGATGATGGCGACGATGGTCTTGAACGGCATGGCAACCTCCTTTGCTTGAACCTCAAAAGCCTGGTTCGACAAAGAAACAGTATCGTGCCCGCTGTTGTTCCGGGTTGATCGACGTCAACCCAATACTACGCCGCTTTCGCGATTTCCGACAGCATTGCCTCGATGGCGGCGCTCGCGCGCTCCATTGCTTCTTGCGAGCGCGAGCGGACGACGAGTTCGGTCCAGAACTTGCCGTCGAGATATTTCGGGTAGGAGCCGATGATGGTGTCGGGATGCGCCTTCTGGATCGCGGCCAGCGGCCCGCCGATCGTGCCTTCGCCATAGGGGCAGGGGATGGTGGTGGAGAGCAGCCTGGTGCCGGTCCTGAGCGTCGGCACGACGTTGTCGAGCATCGCCTGGAAGATCGACGGGACGCCGGCCATGACATGGACGTTGCCGATGCGGAAGCCGGGCGCGACCGAAACCGGGTTCAGGATGAGGTCGGCGCCGCGCGGCATGCGCGCCATGCGCTTGCGCGCCTCGGAAAACTCCATGCCGCGCGAGGCGTAGTTGGCCTCGAGCATGGCATAGGCGCGCGGTTCGTACTCGCACGGCACGCCGAACGCCCTGGAGACGGAATCGGCGGTGATGTCGTCATGCGTCGGTCCGATGCCGCCGGTGGTGAAGACGTAAGTGTAGCGCGCCCTGAGCGCATTGACGGCGGCGACGATCTCGTCCTCCTCGTCGGGGACTACGCGCACTTCCTTGAGGTCGATGCCTATGGCGGTCATCATGTCGGCGAGGTGGCCGATGTTCTTGTCCTTGGTGCGGCCGGACAGGATCTCGTCGCCGATGACGATCATTGCTGCGGTGACGATGTCGGTCATTTCGCGCGCTCCATTGTGGGCCCACGTCAGATACAGGCCGCAGCGCAAGGCGGCAATAGTCGCCGATCTGTGAACGATGCGTCACGGTTAGGAGCGCTTTCGCTGATCGGGCTTTGCATTACATCTTGGCCATCGCCGACCCGAGACGGCGCAACGAGATTTCCTGCTGGAGAGATGAAATGGCTAAGATTCTTGTTCTCTACTATTCGAGCTGGGGCCACATGGAACAGATGGCCAAGGCTGCCGCCGAAGGCGCGCGTGCCGCCGGCGCCGACGTGACCATCAAGCGCGTTCCCGAGCTGGTGCCCGAAGCCGTCGCCAAGGCCGCCTACTACAAGCTCGACCAGGAAGCGCCGATCGCCGATCCGCTCGAACTGGTCGACTATGACGGCATCATCATCGGCACCGCCACCCGCTACGGCACCATGGCTTCGCAGATGAAGAACTTCCTCGACCAGACCGGCCCGCTCTGGGCCAAGGGCGCGCTGCTCGACAAGGTCGGCTCGGTGATGGTGTCGACCGCGACCCAGCACGGCGGCGCCGAACTCGCGCTCATCAATGCCCAGATCCACCTGCAGCACCATGGCATGGTCATCGTGCCGCTGTCCTATGCCTACCAGGGCCAGATGGGCAACGACGTGGTACGCGGCGGCGCCCCCTACGGCATGACCACCACCTCGGACGGCGACGGCTCGCGCCAGCCCTCCGCGCAGGAGCTCGAAGGCGCCCATTTCCAGGGCAAGCGCGTGGCCGAGATCACCATGCGCCTGCACGGCAAGGGCACCAAGTCGGCGCAGGAAGCCGCGTAAGCCTTTTTGCGGACGACATGTTCGAACGGGCGGCCCATGGGCCGCCCGTTTTGCGTTTGGGCGGGCCTTGCCGGAGCGGCGCCCGGCGCTAGAATGTTTCCGCTTTTCTTCGAATCGCGGAAACACTCTATCTCTTTGTTTTGACGCAATTCCGGACGGAAAACCGCTGCGCACTTTTCCTGGAATTGCTCTAAGGTGGCGGCCGGTCTTCGGCGGAGAGCTTCTGGTGGTCGCCTCGTTTCTGTTCTGGCTCGGCACGGCCGTGGTTCTCGTCGCCGCATTCGCCGGCGGCTATTTCGTGCTCGCCACCCGCCGCATCGCCGGCGAGGCCGAGCGGGCCGTGCCCGCGTCGGGCAAGTTCCTCGACCTCGGCGATCATCGCATCCACTACTTCGAACAGGGAAAGGGCAGGCCGATCCTGTTCGTCCACGGCTTGGGCGGACAGTCGCATCATTTCCGTGGCACGCTGTTTGCCGAACTCGGCCAGGACTATCGGCTCGTCGCGCTCGACCGCCCCGGTTCGGGCTATTCGGCGCGGCCGTCCGGCTTCACCGGCCGGCTGACCGAGCAGGCGGAACTGCTGCGCGGCTTCATCGACGCGCTGGGGCTGGAGAAGCCGCTGGTCGTCGGCCATTCGCTGGGCGGCGCAGTCGCGCTGACGCTGGCGCTGCAGCATCCGCAGGCGATCTCCGGCCTGGCTCTGCTTGCGCCGCTGACCCACCTCGAAGACGAGGTGCGGCCAGAATTCCGGTCGCTTTATGTGCGCTCGCCCCTGCTCAGGTCCACCCTTGCGCAGACGCTGTGGGTGCCGACGTCGCTGAGATATGCGGCGCAGACGCTCGCCTTCGTGTTCGGGCCGCAGGCGCCGACCAAGGACTATGGCATCGCCGGCGGCGGACTGGCCGGCCTGCGCCCGAGCCACATCTACGCGACCTCCTCGGATCTCGTGGCGATCGAGCACGATCTCGGCGCCGTCGAGGCGCGTTACGAGGAGATCGCCATGCCGGTCGGTGTGCTTTTCGGCAAGGCCGACCGCGTGCTCGACTACAGGCTGAACGGGGAGCCGCTGGTCGGCCGCATCGGCAATCTCGATCTCGAACTGGTCGAGGGACTCGGCCACATGCCGCAGTTCATCGAGCCGCGCCGGGTCGCCGACTTCATCCGGCGGATCGCCGGACGGGCCTTTGCCCAAGGGCAGTGACCTGCCCGCCACGCGTGCCCAAGTCTCCTGACCGCCGGCCAGGCTAGTCGGAGACTTCCGTGTCCGGGCGGTCGTCGCCGCGGGCGACCTCGTCGTGCCAGCGGCCGTCGGCGTCTTCGTACTGGATGCCGTCGGTCGAGCCGGCCACCCGCTGCTCGGCGGCCGCGGTCTCGGCGGCGCGCAGGGCATCCTCGTGGCTGGGAAACGTCTCGGAATAGGTCTCGCCGACCTTGTACGCCCAGCCGCCGTCGTGCTGGACGATTTCGTAGAGGAGCTTGGCCATCGTCGATCCTCGATTGGCGGTCATGGCCGCTCAAACGTCGACGGGGGCGATTGGTTGCACGGACGCCGCCGAAATGCGGCGGGGCAGGGGCGACTTTCGCCTCAGAGCGGCACGATGGACAGGATCACCCAGGCGCTGCAGAGCGCGGCTGCCACGCCGTAGCAGGCGGTGCGGTGTCTCTCCCAGAAGTACGGCGCACGTTCCCAGTTGTACTGCATACGCATATCCCCTCTTACTTCTACGCGGTGAAGTTGTATTTCACCCTGTAACAATCTGCAATTTCGGAAAGACGTTTTGCCGAATCGAAAACGCCGCCAAGTGCTATTTTAGCAACAGCGCGGATTTGTTTCGGAGCCGTGTCCGCCCGTTGCCGGGCGGAAACATCAGTGGTCCGGTGGACCCGGATTTGACCTCGCGGCATTGGCCGGGCGACTATCCTGCCCCACCTCGAACGGCCACGGACGGATCGGCGAGAAGACCATGAAGAGCAGGATTGTCGAAAGCCGCATGTTGTACCAGGGTTGGGCGACGCTGGAGCGCCGCGTGCTCGCGGTCGACCGGTTCGATGGCGGCAGCGCGACCCTGATCCGCGAGGTCTTCACCAGCGGCGACGCGGCGGCGGTGCTGCCGTTCGACCTTGAGCGCGGCAACGTGCTGCTGGTCAACCAGTATTGCGCCGGGGCCGACGCCTGGGTGCTGACCGTATGCGCCGGCAAGCTCGACCTGGACGCACCCGAAGCGGCGGCCATCCGCGAGGCCGAGGAGGAACTGGGCTACCGCATCGGCAATTGCGCGCATGTGACCACGGCCTATGTCAGTCCCGGCGCCAACACCGAGCGGATCGCCCTGTTCCTGGCCACCTATGGCGCTGCCGACAAGGTTTCGGACGGCGGCGGGGTCGCGACCGAGCACGAGGACATCGAGGTCGTCGAAATGACCTTCGCCGAGGCGCTCGGCAAGGTCCGCTCGGGCGAGATCTGCGACCTCAAGACGATCGTGCTGCTGCAGCACCTCGCCGCTCTCGAGCGCGGCGAAGATGCGCGACGGTGATCTTGCGGTCGTCCGGCGAATGGCGGCGCGTCGGGCGAACGGTAGCGTTTCAAGCCGCGAACGGGGGGCGCCCTGCAAACCGCAGGAAGTGGTGCGGACGGCGGGGATCGAACCCGCATAGCCGAGGCTGAGGGATTTTAAGTCCCTTGCGTCTACCAGTTCCGCCACGTCCGCCTGCTATCCGTCTCGTCTAGTTGAACGGTTTCGTCAATCGGCTCGCCGCGAACTATGTTGTTTTCGTGCTTCGCGGCACAGGCTGGGGCGGCCAAGACCGTAGGGGGCGATGGTTGCCCAGCCGCCACCGTGCGGCGGGCGGGAGTTGTAGATCGGCGTTGCTCGTGGCCCCATTCACTTTGACTTGTTGCCATCTGATGTTCAGATAGCCCTCTTGGATAGGAGGGGTGCGTGTACTCGAACACTCAGGTGGCTGAGCTATGGGAGGCGAGGGCGAAGACACTCAACGCAATCTTGGAATTCATAGACAGAGCAGTAGATCACCCCTATAGAACTGACCGTGGAAGAGAATTTGGGCGCCACGGTCTTTGCAGGCGTCTCCAAGTCCTTCATCGATCACTCGGTCGTGTATTCGAGCTCATCCCACCAAAGTCGCGGCAATTACCCGGAAAACAGCGACGAGAGGATGCGGAGATTTACTTTTCATCGTTTTTGATAGCAACATACGGCGCCATTGATAATCTTGCGTGGATTTGGACTATCGAAACGGGGCTGACCAAAAGTAATGGGCAACCGCTGGCTAGGAGCCAGATCGGGCTTCGACCAGAAAACGAAGTCGTTGTCGGTTCCCTGCCTACCGCCATCCAAGCGAAACTCCGGGACTTCTCAAAGTGGTTTGAACAGAATAGCGACTACCGGCACGCCTTGGCGCATAGGATACCGCCTTACGTGCCGCCTTATGCCGTTTCTCCTCGCAATGTTGCCGAGGATGCCGCCCTGGACGCCGATATCTTGGCTGCAGCTGTAGATGGTAACTCTGCCCTAGTTCAGAAGCTTCGAAGACGGCAACGTCGGGTAAGGGCCTTTGTACCCGTTATTCAGCATTCTTGGGGCGACAAGGCCACCCCGATAAAGTTTCACGCGACGCTTGTTGCGGACTCACGAACTGTCATCGATTTGGCATCCGACATTTTTGACGCGTTACGAAGCCGCAACTGAGGTTCTTGCAGCGCTTCGATGAGGCACACGTCGACAACATCGATCTGGCAGGCTCGGATCGAGAACAGGAGAGTGAAGCAGGAGGGCGGTCTGTAATTCACGCCGATTGCTATCGCCCTTCGCCTAGTTGCAGCTGCGCCTGCGGGCGGCGCCTATCGCGGCCTGCTCGGCCTGGAGCCGTTCGATTTTCGCCGTCTGTCTGTCCTGGATGAGCTCGATGGCCTTGGTCCCTCCCGGAGCCCAGAACGGCACGTTCCAGGCGGTGACACGTCCTCGACTTTTCGCGGTGGCCGAAATGCTCTTCGAAGTGTCGCCGATCTCGTTGTTGAGTTCCGAACAGGACAGCGCGCCGTATTTCGAGGCATCTGCGGGGCCGTTGCCTGGCTGCGTGGCACAACCCGAGACCAGGGCAAGGGCGAGAGCGAGTGCTTTCGTCTGCATCCGGGCAACCTAGCAAGACCGTGCCGGGATTGGAACCGGCGCGACCTTGCCTGGCCAGTCGGCCGCTTATTCCACTGAAGCAGAGCCGGGCGCGCTGCGGCAACTGTCCAAAAGCCAACGGGCGGAAGATCCGCCCGTTGGTAGCGCTGCGAAATGTGCAATCGCCGTCAGGCGTCTTCCTCGACGAAGACCTCGTCGCGCTTCTTGCGCACTGCCGGCAAAAGCACCACGACCAGAACGGCGGCGGCGATGGCGAGCAGCAGCGCGCTGATCGGCCGGGTGACGAAGGTCGTCGGGTCGCCGCGCGACAGGATCATGGCGCGGCGCAGGTTTTCCTCGAGCAGCGGCCCGAGCACGAAGCCGAGCAGCAGCGGTGCCGGCTCGCAGCGCAGCTTGACCAGCGCGTAGCCGATGAGGCCGAAGAAGGCGACGGCATAGAGGTCGAAGACGTTGGAATTGACGCTGTAGACGCCGATGGCACAGAACGCCATGATGATCGGGAACAGCACGTAGTAGGGCACCGTCAGAAGCTTCACCCACAGCCCTATGAGCGGCAGGTTGAGCACGATCAGCATCAGGTTGCCGATCCACATCGAGGCGATGATGCCCCAGAACAGCGCCGGCTGCTCGGTGGCGACGTTGGGGCCGGGCACGATGCCCTGGATGATCATCGCGCCGATCATCAGCGCCATGACCGGGTTGGCCGGAATGCCCAGCGTCAGCATCGGGATGAACGAGGTCTGCGCACCGGCATTGTTGGCCGATTCCGGCCCGGCGACGCCGGCGACGGCACCCCTGCCGAATTCCTCGGGGTTCTTGGAAACGCGCTTTTCCACCGTGTAGGAGGCGAACGCGGCGAGGATCGCGCCGCCGCCGGGCAGGATGCCGAGCGCCGAGCCGATTGCCGTGCCTCGCAGGATCGGGGCCGCCATGGCGCGGAAGTCCTCGCGTGTCGGCATCAGGCCCGAAACCTTGGCCATCAGCACTTCGCGGGTCTTTTCGCTCTCGAGGTTGCGCAGGATTTCGGCGATGCCGAAGACGCCGACCGCGACGGCGACGAAGTTCAGCCCGTCGGCATATTCGCGGATGCCGAGGGTGAAGCGCGGCGTGCCGGTGTAGATGTCGGTGCCGACGAGGCCGAGCAGCAGGCCGAGCACGACCATGGCCAGCGCCTTGACGATGGAGCCGTGGGCGAGCGCGATGGAGGAGACCAGGCCCACCACCATCAGCGAGAAATATTCGGCCGCGCCGAACTGCAGCGCGATGGCGGTGAGCGGCGGCGCGAAGATGGCGACAAGGAAGGTGGACACCGTGCCGGCGAAGAAGGAGCCGATCGCCGCTATGGCGAGGGCCGCTCCGGCGCGGCCGCGGCGGGCCATCTGGTAGCCGTCGATGGCGGTGACGGCAGACGAGGATTCGCCGGGCATGTTGATGAGGATGGCCGTGGTCGAGCCGCCATATTGCGCGCCGTAATAGATGCCGGCGAGCATGATCAGCGACGACACCGGATCGCCGATCTGGAAGGTGATCGGCAACAGCATGGCGATGGTGGCGGTGGCGCCGATGCCGGGCAGCACGCCGATGAGCGTACCGAGCAGCACGCCGATCAGGCAGAAGCCGAGGTTGGCGAGCGTGGAAGCGGTCGAGAAGCCGAGCGCGAGATTGCTGAAGAGTTCCATCGCATCCTCCTCAGAATGGCAGCCAGGGGCCGAAGCGCTGGAACGGCAGGCCGAGCGCGTAGCTGAACACCGCCACCGAGAACAAGGTGACTGCAGAAGCGAGCACTACTGCGGCAAGCGGCTTCATGCGCGACGAGGCGAAGGCGGCGATCAGGCAGGTGACGAACAGCGCCGGCACGAAGCCGAGGCCGCGCACGGTAAGCCCGAAGAAGATCGGCGCCGGCAGGATGAAGGCCATGCCGCGCCAGGCGATGGGGCCGATCGGCTCGCCTTCGACGCGGGTCGCCTGGACGAGGATGACGAGGCCGAGCGCGATGAGCACCAGCGACAGCGCCAGCGGGAAGTAGCCCGGGCCCATGCGCAGCGAGGTGCCGAGTTCGAGGCCGAGCGCCTGGTAGGCGAAGAAGGCGCCGGCGGCGGTGAGCAGCGCGCCACAGGCACCGTTGGTGGGGTCGATGGAAAGCTTGTTCATGGGCTGATCGCCTCATTTGGATGGCTGGACCAGTAGAGCGGAATGCCGCCCCTCATCCGCCTGCCAGGTCCCTTCTCCCCGCAGGCGGGGAGAAGGGACCTGGCATCAGGCGCCGCGCGCAAGTCGGCGATGCCCTGGCGAAGCGGAGTGCGGCGGTCTGCCTTCTCCCGTTCACGGGGAGAAGGTGCCGGCAGGCGGATGAGGGGCGCTTGGCAGCACTGACCCATCCCCTAGCCGGCGAACGGCTCAGTCGGCGTACTGGCCGGCGGCCTCGATGATCGGCTTCCAGCGGGCGATCTCGCTTTCGAGCTTGGCCTTCAGCGCAGCCGGGGTGGCATCGGCTTCGGGCGACGGCGTAGTGCCGAGCTCGGCGAAGCGGGCGATCACGTTCGGGTCCTTCAGCGCCGCCTGCAGCGACTTGGACAGGCGCTCGGTCACTTCGGCCGGCGTTCCCTTGGGGGCGTAGAGGCCGTGCCAGATGCCGACTTCAAGGCCTTCGACGCCGCCTTCCTTGGTGGTCGGAACGTCTTTCAGGACGTCGAGACGCGCCGGCGAGGTAACGGCGTAGGCCTTGATGGTGCCGCCCTGGATCTGCTTGGTGGTGTTGGTGGTCTGGTCGCACATGATGTCGACCTGGCCGCCGAGCAGGTCGGTCATGGCCGGGCCGGTGCCCTTGTAGGGGACGGTGACCAGCGGCGTGCCGATGGCGCTCATGAACAGCATGCCGCAGAGATGCGAGGCAGCACCGATGCCGGCATTGGCGACCGTGACGGTGTCCTTGTTGGCCTTGGCATACTCGACCAGGCTCTTGAGGTCGGCCGGCTCGAGGTCCTTGCGGGCGACGATGGTCATCGGCACCTCGGTGACGAGGCCGACATATTCGAAGGCGTTCAGCGTGTCGTAGGCGAGCTTGCGGTAGAGCGTGGCGCTGGTGGCCATGCCGATGTGGTGGAGCAGCAGCGTGTAGCCATCTGCATCGGCACTGGCGACCCGGCCCGCGCCCAGCGTGCCGCCGGCACCGCCGACATTCTCGACGATGACCTGCTGGCCGAGGTCCTTGGACATCGATTCGGCGACGAGGCGGGTGACCGTGTCGGTCGGGCCGCCGGCCGAGAACGGCACCACCACGGTGATGGTGCGCTCGGGATAGGTCTGCGCGTCGGCTGCGAGCGGGAAAATGGCGACGGCGGCGGCGGTCGCCAGCGAGGCGAAAAGTTTCTTCACGGAATCCTCCCAGGGTCTTGTTCGTGACCTCCACCCGCGCCGCAGATCCTCCCGGCACCGGCAGTGGATGAGCGATTAGGGCGAGGACAGGCCGCTTTGCGCAACGCGCCGGACGGTTTGCCGGCAGCTAAAATGAAGCCCCGGTGTCCATGATGGGTGGAAACGGTAACATCGGCTTCCGGGTGTGTGTGGAATTCCACACATCGCCTCGGCGCTAGCCGTCGGAGCCCTCGATGCCGCCGATGCGGTTCTTGTCGAGGCCGTAGCGCTGCATCTTCTCGTAGAGCGTCTTGCGCGAGATTCCGAGCGTCTCGTAGACCGGCTTGAGGCTGCCGCCGTGAGCGAGGAGGGCGGCCGAGATGGCCTTCTTCTCGAACTCGGCGACGCGGTCGGCCAGCTTTTCGGCAGCGCCGTTGGCTTCGGCTTCGGCGGGCTGCTGCAGTCCCAGGCCGAGGACGAAGCGGTCGGCCGCGTTGCGCAGCTCGCGCACATTGCCCGGCCAGTCGCGGCGGGCGACGTCGGCCACGACCTGAGCCGGCACCTCGACGTCGTCGCGCCGGTAGCGCGCCGCCGCCTCCCGCACCAGCTGCAGGAACAGCAGCGGCACGTCCTCGCGGCGGGTCGCCAGGTCGGGCATGCGCAGCGTGACCACGTTCAGGCGGTAGAGCAGGTCGGCCCGGAAGCGGCCCGCGCCGGCTTCGGCGTCGAGGTCGGCCTTGCTGGTGGCGATGAAGCGCACGTCGAGCGGGATGGCCTCGTTGGAGCCGAGGCGGGTGATGACCCGTTCCTGGATGACCCGCAGCAGCTTGGCCTGCAGGTCGGCCGGCATGGAGCCGATCTCGTCGAGCAGGACGGTGCCGCCGCGCGCATGCTCGAACTTGCCGTAGCGCGGGCGCAGCGCACCGGGAAAGGCGCCGGCCTCGTGGCCGAACAGCTCGCTTTCGATGAGGGTGGCGGGCAGGGCGGCGCAGTTGATGGCGACGAAGGGCCTGGTGGCACGGCCGCTGATGTCGTGCAGGGCGCGCGCCGCCACTTCCTTGCCGGTGCCGGTGTCGCCGATGACCAGCACGTCGGCATCGGTGGCGGCGACGGCGCGCAGCTTATAGCGCAGGTCGACCATGACCTGGCTGCGGCCGGGCAGCCGGGCCTCGATGTCGTCGCGCTTGCCGGCGACGGCGCGCAGCTCGCGGTTCTCGAGCACCAGCTTGCGGCGATCGATGGCACGCGCCGCCATCTCGACCAGGTGCTGGGTGGCGAAGGGCTTCTCGACGAAATCATAGGCGCCTTCGCGCATGGCGCGGACGGCGAGCTGCACGTCGCCGTGGCCGGTGAACAGGATGACGGGGATGTCGGCATCGATCTCGCGGATGCGGCCCAGAAGCGACATTCCGTCCATGCCCGGCATTCGGATGTCGGAGATGACCACGCCGTTGAAGCCTTGGGTGATGAAGTCGAGCGCGCGTTCGGCCGACGCGCTGTCCTGGACGGTGAAGCCGGCAAGGTCGAGCGACTGCGCGGTCGATCGGCGCAGCTCGTCCTCGTCCTCGACGAGCAGCACGACGGGCGGCTTCATTCCGCCGCCTCACGGGCGGCCGGCCGTGCCGCGTCGAGCTCGATGGTGAACAAGGCTCCGCCTTCCGGGTGATTCACTACGCCAAGACTCCCCCTGAAGTCCTTGACGATGTTGTAGGAAATCGAAAGGCCCAATCCAAGGCCCTTGCCGACGCCCTTGGTCGAGAAGAACGGATCGAAGATGCGGTCGGCGACGGCTGCCGGCACGCCCGGTCCATGGTCGCGGATGGCAATGGTGACCTTGCCGCCATTGCGGCGTGCCGTGAGCTCGATGCGGCGGTCGAGGCGGCCTTCCACGGCGTCAGCCGCATTGGTGATGATGTTGACCAGCACCTGCTGCAGGCGCACCGACCCGGCCCTGACCGCCAGCGGCACCGGTCCGAGATCGACCGAGAGCGTGGCGTCGGCGGCCTTGAGCCGCCAGGCGACGATCTCCTGGGTGTCGAGCATCACCTCGTCGAGGCTGACGGGGCCGAGCTTCTGATTGGGCTTGCGGGCGAAGTTCCTGAGATGCCGGCTGATGGAGGCCATGCGGTCGGCGAGGCTGGAGATGCGCGAGACGTTGTCGCGCGCTTCGTCCATGCGGGCGCGGTCGATCAGCACGGCGGCATTGTCGGCATAGGTCTTCACCGCCGCGAGCGGCTGGTTGAATTCGTGCGAGAGCGCCGCGGACATCTGGCCGAGCGCGGCGAGCTTGCCGGCCTGGATGAGGTCGGCCTGGGTCTGGCGCAGCTGCTGTTCGGTGGCGCGGCGCTCGGCGACCTCGGTCTCGAGGCGGCTGTTGACCAGGGCAAGGTCGGAGGTGCGCTCCTCGACGCGCCGTTCCAACTCGACCTGGGCGCTCTGCTGCAGCTGCAGGCGCTCGGCGAGGCGGGCGCGGCGCTGCAGGATCACGGCGCCGCCGAGCGTGGCGAGGCTGAGCGCGAGCAGGGCCGAGATGACGGCGGTGAGCGCCTGGGCCTTGGCCGAGGCGGTGTCGGCAAGCACCCGCACCGTCCAGCCTTCCTGCGGCATCGCCTCGGCGAGTTCGATGAATTCGCGCGACCTGCCGCCCTCGTCGATCGTCATCAGCGGATGGCCGGTTTCGGACACCGTTTGAGTGACGGGCAATTCGCGCAGCATCTCGTCGGCGTAGCGGCGCGAGGCCTCGGTGCGCGCCAGCCGTTCGGGCGTCAGCGGCAGGACGCCCGCATAGAGCCATTCCGGCCGCCCGGTCATGAAGATGATGCCCTCGGGGTCGGTGACGATGATCTGGTGCTCGCCGCCCTTCCAGGACGCCTCGATGCCGTCGATGTCGACCTTGAAGACGACCACGCCGCGGATCTCCATGCCGATCCGGATGGGGGAGGAGAAGTAGTAGCCGCGCTTCAGCGACGTGGTGCCGAGCGCGAAGAAGCGCCCGAGATCGCCGCGGATCGCATCCTGGTAGTAGGGACGGTAGGAGAAGTTCTCGCCGACGAAGCTGATCGGCTGGTCGTAGTTGCTGGCGGCGATGGTGTCGCCGCCGGGGGTCAGAACGTAGATGTCCGAAGACTTGAGCAGCGCATTGATTTCCTTAAGGTAATCGTTGGCGCGGGCGCGCAGCCCGGCATTGTCCGGATCGCTGACGAGATCCTTGATGTCGTCATTGTCGGCGATGAGCTCGGGCAGGGGCTCGAAACGGTTCATGTTGCCGGCGAGCGCCGCGACCGCTAGGCGCAGCGTCGTCTCGCCGCGGGCGGCGGTCTCGTCCATGTACATGCGCCTGGCGAGCCCGCCGCCGACAACCACGATCGCAAGCGCCAGGACGGCCAGGGCAAGGCCGGGCAGGATCCAGCGGCGACCTCTCAGGAATTTCGGCATTGGCGTGGCGCTAACCCATTGTCGGGTCCGAAGTATAGCGGGGCCGGCAACGCAGACAACCAAGCCCCTGTTTTCCCGCGCGGCTTTCGCTACAGTCGGGGCGAAAGTCCAGAGGAATCCCCGAAATGCCGAAGACCGCACGATTTGCCAAACCCCGCCCGTGGACGGAATCCGCGCCGCAACTGGTCGATGTTGCCATGGGACGCCGCCCGGCCGACCTCGTCATCCGCAACGGCCGCTGGGTGAACGTGCATTCGGGCGAGATCATCGCCGGTACCGATCTTGCAATCACCGCCGGCCGCTTCGCCTATTGCGGCCCCGACGCCAGCCACGCCATCGGCGGGGGCACCAAGGTGGTCGATGCCGGCGGGCGCTACCTCGTGCCGGGCCTGTGCGACGCCCACATGCATGTCGAGAGCGGCATGGTGACGGTGACCGAATTCTCGCGCGCGGTCATCCCGCACGGCACGACCTCGATGTTCATCGATCCGCACGAGATCGCCAATGTGCTGGGCCTGGAGGGCGTGCGGCTGATGCATGACGAGGCGCTGGCGATGCCGATCAACGTGCATGTGCAGATGCCGTCCTGCGTGCCTTCGGCGCCGGGGCTGGAGAATGCGGGTGCCGTGCTCACCGTCGACGACGTCGCCGAGGCGATGGGCTGGGAGAACATCATCGGCCTCGGCGAGGTGATGAACTTCCCGGGCGTCGCCGCCAACAATCCGGTGATGTCGGGCGAGATCGCCGCCACCGTGAAGGCCGGCAAGACGGTGGGCGGCCACTATGCCTCGCCCAATCTCGGCCTGCCGTTCCATGGCTACGTCGCCGGCGGCCCGGAGGACGACCACGAGGGAACGCGCGCCGAGGACGCCATCGCCCGCGTCCGCCAGGGAATGAAGGCAATGCTCAGGCTGGGCTCCGCCTGGTACGACGTGGCCAGCCAGATCAAGGCCGTGACCGAGCAGGGCATCGATCCGCGCAACTTCATCCTCTGCACCGACGACAGCCACTCCGGCACGCTGGTGCATGACGGCCACATGGACCGGGTGGTGCGCCACGCCATCCAGCAGGGCCTGAAGCCGGTGACTGCGATCCAGATGGCGACGATCAACACCGCCCAGCATTTCAGGCTGGAGCGCGAGATCGGCTCGATCGCGCCCGGCAGGCTGGCCGACTTCCTGATCGTCTCGGACCTCGCCGAGATCAGGATCGACGAGGTGTTCGCCCGTGGCGTGCGCGTGGCCAGGGCCGGCAAGCTGGAGATCGACATTCCCGCCTATGCCTACCCCGCCGCCGCGAAGAACACGGTCAAGCTCGGCAAGAAGCTTGCCGCCGGCGACTTCGACATCAAGGCGCCGGAGGGCGCGAACGAGGTCCGCGTGCGCGTCATCGGCGTGATCGAGAACCAGGCGCCGACACGGGCGCTGGAGGCGGATCTTTCGGTCGAGAACGGGCTCGTCGGCATGGACCGCCGCAACGACGTCTGCCAGATCGCGCTGGTCGAGCGCCACAGGGCGACCGGCCAGGTGACCAACGCCTTCGTCTCGGGCTTCGGCTACATGAAGGACTGCGCCATGGCCTCGACGGTGGCGCATGACAGCCATCACATGATCGTCGTCGGCACCAACAAGGCCGACATGGCGTTGGCCGCCAACCGGCTGGGCGAGGTGGGCGGTGGCGTGGTGCTGTTCTCGGAGGGCAAGGAACTGGCGCTGGTCGAGATGCCGATCGCCGGGCTGATGTCGGACGAGCGCGCCGAGATCGTCGCGGCCAAGGCCGACAGGCTGGTGCAGGCCATGCGCGACATGGGCTGCAGCCTCAACAACGCCTACATGCAGCACTCGCTGCTGGCGCTGGTGGTCATTCCGGAACTCAGGATTTCCGATGTCGGGCTGGTCGACGTGACGAAATTCGAGAAGGTCGATCTGTTCGTGTGAATGCCGAATTTCCCTCCCCGCAAGGGGGAGGGACCAAGGGCGGGAGTAATAGCCCGCCCGCTGTCTGGGGACCAGCAGGCGGCAGCGCTTGAACCTCCCCCCCCCCACGACAGGGAGGGAGTCGCCCGCGTTGAGGCTACATCAACCCGCCTTCGAGCAGGCGGAGCCGGTCGGTGACCTCGCGGTCGCTGGCGAAGCCGTCGTCGGTGCGCAGGCGCTGCCCGAGGAGCTTCACCATCTCGGGGTTGTCGGCGAACTTGGTGTGGTTGAAGGCGTCGCCGCTCTTGGTGTTCGACAGGTCGACGACAATGACGCCGTATTCGGCGAGGTCGGCCGCGTTCTTGTAGTCGCCGAGGCGCGGCTTGGAGCCGGCGATGAGGCCCGACAGCTTGAGCGCCCGGTCGTCGTCCGACAGCATCAGGAAGAACGGCTTGGTCGGCTTGCCGTAGCGGCGCATCTGGCTCTTGAACACGTCGACGTCGATGTCGGGCGAGGCCAGCACCACGTCGCCGAGCTTGCCGCCGAGGTCGCGGTCGCCGGTGAGCGCCAGCTGGCGCAGCGCCTCCATGGTGACCCAGGTGCCCATGGAATGCGCCACGATATCGATGCGGCGCGCACCCGACTGGGCCAGCATGCGCAGCGTCGCCTCGAGCTGGTCGCGGGCGGCCGAGGCGCTCTCCTTGTCGTAGACATAGTCGGTCGTGCTGCCGCCCGAAGCCCAGGAGAACAGCACCGGCGTGCCGGTGTAGCCCGAATCCTGCGCGATCTGGGTGGCGCGGTAGACGCCGGCGTCGAAGGAGGTGTTGTAGCCGTGCACGAAGACCATGGCGCGGCCGCCGCGCGCGGCGATGTCGGAGCTGAGCGCCTTGGCGAATTCCGGCTGCGTCTCGAAGGTGACCGCGTCGGTGGCGGTGAAGTACTTGCTCGGATCGGCCTCCTTGCCGCTCTTGCGCAGCTCGATCTGGCCGACCTTGTGGATTTTCGGCACGGTGACGTTGACGCGCGCGAAGTTGAGCATCGCCGAGCGGCCGCGGTCGAAGACCTGCTTGTCGTCGGCGGCGCGCTCGCGCGTCGAGGCGATGAAGATGGCATGGTTGCCGGCGATCTCGGTGACCGGGACGTTGACGACCGATCCCGTCAACAGCTCGCCCGACGGCTGGCTGATGCAACCGGACAGGAAGAGGGCGGCGGCGACTATGATGAACTTGGACGGCAACACTTCTTGATCTCGCTGACGGGGCAGTACATGCAAGGTAGCTTCCTCCGGAGCGGCTGATAGTGGCGGAAGTAAGTCGGGTCCAGCCGAAAAGGACAACCGCCGGGGCAATTGCGCGGCAGGTGTTGCCCGAATGCCAAAACTGCGGTGGAAACAGGGACTTCTCAGGTCCTGTTCACGAAATTAGCGACCCCAGAAAGTTGGCGTGAAGACAACCAGTACGGCAAGGATTTCGAGACGCCCGAGCAGCATGGCCGCCGACGAGATCCACTTCGCGGCATCCGGCAGGGACGAGAAGTTGCCGACCGGCCCGATGATCGGCCCGAGGCCCGGTCCCACATTGGTCAGCGCCGTGAGCACGCCGGTCATGGAGGTGACGAGGTCGAGACCGGTCGCGGCCATCAGGATCGTGCCGATGGCCCAGAGCACGAAGAAGGAAGCGATGAACAGCACGACTGCGCGCTGCATGTCGGCATCGACGATGCGGTCGCCATAGCGCACCGGCGTCACCGAGTTGGGGTAGATGAGCCGGCGCAGGCCGTTGGCGAGCAGCTCGAACAGGATGAGGAAGCGATAGGCCTTGATGCCGCCGGTTGTCGATCCCGAGCAGCCGCCCATGAAGGTGGCGACGAAGATGCAGGCTACCGCGAATGGTCCCCAGAGAGTGTAGTCGTCGCTGGCAAAGCCCGTGGTCGAGATCACCGACATGAAGTTGAAGGCGGTGTGGGTCAGCGCGGTCAGGAACGGCATGCCGGTCCTAAGGCTGAGATAGACGGCGACCGAGACGGCGAAGACGATGCAATAGCCGGCGAAGACCCTGATCTGCGGGTCGCGCAGCGCGTCGAGCCGGCCGCGCACGGCAAACAGGATCATGATGGAGAAGGGCAGGCTGCCCACGAACATGAAGACGGTGCCGACCCACAGGATCGCCGGCTCGTCGGCGTAGCGGATGAAGGAGGTGTCGCTGGTGGCCATGCCGCCGGTGGCAAGCGTCGACATGGCGTGGTTGACGGCGTCGAAGGCCTCCATGCCGGCCGCCGCATAGGCGAAGGCGCAAACGGTGACGAGCGCGGTGTAGATGCCGATGAGGCTGACGGCGAAGGTCTGGAAGCGTTCGAACGGGCGCTCCTCGATGTCGGAGGATTCGATCTTGAAGTAGGACACGCCGCCGATGTTGAGAAACGGCAGCAGGAACAGGCCGAGCGCGATGACGCCGAGGCCGCCCATGAAGTTGAGCAGCGACCGCCAGATGAGGACGCCGGGCGGGGCATCGTCGAGGCCGCTGATGACGGTGGAGCCGGTGGTGGTGATGCCGGAAACCGATTCGAAGAAGGCGTCGGTGACGCTGAGCTGCAGCGACGACGTCATGAACGGCACCGCGCCCGCGATCGCCAGCGTCAGCCACAGGAAATTGACCAAAAGGAAGCCGAAGCGCGTGTTGGCCGGCGGCTTATGGCCTTGGGTGGCGAGGGCGATCGCCAGCGCCAGGGCCCCCATGAACATGGCCGTGAAGGCGAAGGAGCGCCAGTCGTCGTTGCCGTAGAACAGGTCGACGGCAGCCGGTATGAGCATTGCGACCGAGAGATAGATGGCAAAGACCGCGGCCACATGGATCGCGGCGCGGACGGCAATTCTGTTCACCGTGACGTGTCCCCAGTTTTGATCGCGGCGAGCCGGCTGGACCTTGCGGCGGGTGCCGGACAGTGGCTTCCCGCCGTCGAATATGCAATAGCGCATCCATGCGGGCCACAGCATTTGCCGGGCCGAAATCCAGGAGTGCCGTCGCCATGACCAGCTTTGCCGAACGGGTTGCTCTGGCGGCCAAGGCAACAAGGCAGCTTTTCCCCGAAACGCCGCTGCAGCTGAACGACTATCTGTCGCGCAAGACCGGCGCGCGCGTGCTGCTCAAGCGCGAAGACCTGACCCCGGTGCGCTCGTACAAGATCAGGGGCGCGTTCAACTTCTTCCGCAAGGCGCTGGCGGCCGGCAACCATGCCGAACTGTTCGTCTGCGCCTCGGCGGGCAACCATGCCCAGGGCTTCGCCTTCGTCTGCCGGCACTTCGGCAAGAAGGGCGTGGTGTTCATGCCGGTGACGACGCCGCAGCAGAAGATCGACAAGACCAAGCTGTTCGGCGGCGAGTTCGTCGAGATCAGGCTGGTGGGCGACTTCTTCGACGATTGCTACCGCGCCGCGCTCGAATTCGCCGACCATTCCGGCGGCCACATGGTGCCGCCCTTCGACCACAAGGACATCATCGAGGGCCAGGCGACGGTGGCGCTCGAGATCGCGGCGCAGATGCCCGGCGGCAAGTCGCCCGACATGGTGCTGCTGCCCGTCGGCGGCGGCGGCCTGGCGGCGGGGGTGACGCGCTATCTCGCCGAGACGGGCGATGCCCCGCGCTTCGTCTTCTGCGAGCCGGCCGGCGCGCCGAGCCTGAGGGACAGCCTTGCCACCGGCAAGCGGGTCAAGCTAGCCAAGGTCGACAATTTCGTCGACGGCGCCGCCGTTGCCGAGATCGGGCGCGAGCCGCTGCGCCACCTCAAGGACTTTCCCGCCGACGCTGTCAGGCTGGTGCCGGAGAACCGGCTCTGCGCCACGATGGTGGAGATGCTCAATGTCGAGGGCGTCGTGCTGGAACCCGCCGGCGCGCTTGCCATCGACGCGCTCAAGGATTTTTCGAAGAAGGAGTTGAAGGGCAAGACGGTGGTGGCTGTGGTGTCCGGCGGCAATTTCGACTTCGAGCGGCTGCCCGACGTCAAGGAGCGGGCGCTGCGCTTCGAGGGGCTGAAGAAATACTTTGTCATCCGCTTTCCCCAGCGGCCGGGCGCGCTGCGCGACTTCCTCGAACTTCTCGGGCCGGACGACGACATCACCCGCTTCGAATATCTCAAGAAGTCGGCCCGCAACTTCGGCTCGGTGCTGATCGGCATCGAGACCAAGGACCGCCGCAACTTCGACCTGCTCAAGGCGCGCTTCGACGTCGAGGGCGTGCAATATCACGACATCACCGACAACGAGACGCTCGGCGGCTTCATCATATGACCGTGTATGTGGCGCTGTTTTCCGGTATCAATGTCGGCGGCAACCGCATCGTGAAGATGGCGGAGCTCCGGGCCTTCTTCGAGGACCAGGGCTTTGGCGACGTCGCGACCTACATCCAGAGCGGCAACGTTGTCTTCACGGCGGGCGAGGGTGATGCGGCAGCGCTTTGCAAGAGGATAGAGGCCGCCTTCGAGGCGCGCTGGGGTTTCCGCTCGCGCATCATGGTGCGCGATGCCGCCTGGTTCGAAAATGCCGTCGCGAAAAATCCCTATCCGGAGGTGGCGGGCGACCCTACCAGGCTGCACGCCTATGTGCTGGAGCGCGAACCGACGGCGGCGGAGATCGGGCCGGTGGCCGAGCGCTGCACCGGGCCGGATCGGTTCGAGGTGATCGGCGACGTGCTCTACCTGCACGCACCGGACGGCCTCGGCAAGTCGAAGTTCGCCGAGGTTCTACCACGCGTGCTCAAGGTGCCGGCGACGGCGCGCAACTGGCGCACCGTGCTTGCGCTCGTTGAAATGGCGAAGGGCGCCTGAGGCGCCCTTCGGTCGGCTGCAATCTGGCCTGCCCGGCGGGCGAAGCGCCTACCAGGAACCGGTGTTGGGCATCGACAGCCACGGCTCGGCCGGGACCTTGCGCTCGCCTTTCTGCAGCAGCTCGATGGAGATGCCGTCGGGCGACTTGATGAAGGCCATGTTGCCGTCGCGCGGCGGGCGGTTGATGACGACGCCCTTGTCCATCAGGTTCTGGCAGGTGGCGTAGATGTCGTCGACCTCGTAGGCGAGATGGCCGAAATTGCGGCCGCCCTTGTAGTCTTCCGGATCCCAGTTGTAGGTGAGTTCCACCAGCGGCGCCCGCTGGTCGGCGGCCGGCGCGTCGCCGGGCGCGGCCAGGAAGATCAGCGTGTAGCGGCCCTTTTCGTTGGTGTGGCGGCGGACTTCCTTCAGCCCGAGCTTGTTGCAGTAGAAATCCAGGGAAGCGTCGACGTCGGCGACGCGGACCATTGTGTGCAGATAGCGCATCTCGGTTCCTCAACTGTTCGGGAGCGTGCCGATACATAGGGCGGGCCCGCCGGGCTCGGCAAGCCAGCCTGCGACTTTTGTGCGCCGAAGTTCAGGCGGGTCTCTCTATTCTCGGGACGAAGTTGAAAAATGGCTGACCGGCCCTTGCGCATGTCCAAAGCGGAAGTGTTAATCTTACGTCAAGAATCAGTAGCGGCGTTTGCAAGGAAAAGGGGGCGTTCTGATGGGGGAAAAGGCCTCTCTCTTGATGCATGACAACACTGGTCGGGATGCTTTCGCGGATGACGGCACCGACAATGTGGGTCTCGTCGAGGTTTCCGGCGCCATCAAGTGGTTCGACGTGGCCAAGGGCTACGGCTTCATCCTTCCCGACCGGGGTGCCACCAGCGACGTGCTGCTGCATGTGACCTGCCTGCGCCGCGACGGCTTCCAGACCGCGCTCGAGGGCGCCCGCGTCGTTTGCCTCGCCAAGCAGGGCGACCGTGGCCTGCAGGCCTTCCGCGTGCTCTCCATGGACACTTCAACGGCCGTCCACCCGGCCGAGATGCAGGAGCAGCGCACGCATGTGGCGGTGACCCCCGAGAGCGGGCTCGAGCGCGCCCTGGTGAAGTGGTTCAACCGCACCAAGGGATTCGGCTTCCTGACCCGCGGCGACGGCACCGAGGACATCTTCGTCCACATGGAGACGCTGCGCCGCTACGGCGTCACCGAGCTGCGCCCCGGCCAGGTCGTGCTCGTCCGCTACGGCAAAGGCGACAAAGGCCTTATGGCTGCCGAAATTCACCCCGATCTAGGGACCCTGCCGGTCGCGCACTGAGCGGTTCAGCGCGCGGTCGAAGGCAGGGCTCGGATTGCCGGCCGCATGCGGCCGGGCGGGGGAACTCATGAACAGACGTAGATTTTTGCTGGCTGGCGCGATCGGCGCCGCGACCGCTGCGGCGGTGGTCGCGCTGTCGCTCGCCTGGACATCGCCGGGACTGGCGGAAAGCCAGCCGATGGCACTGCCGCAGGATCCCGATCCGCTGGTCGCGGTGACGGCCAAGGGCGACGTTTCGTTCCGCATCGAAGTGGCCGACGAGCCGGCGGAGCGGTCGATGGGGCTGATGTTCCGCAAGGATCTCGCCGACGACCAGGGCATGCTGTTCGTCTTCGACCAGACCCAGCCGGTCGGCTTCTGGATGAAGAACACGCCGCTGCCGCTGGATCTTCTGTTCATCGGCGAGGACGGCAAGGTGCGCGACATCCAGCAGGGCGAACCCTTCTCCGAGGCGGTGATCGCGCCCGACGAGCCGGTGCGCTTCGTGCTCGAGCTCAAGGCCGGCACGGCCGAGAAGGCCGGCATCAAGGACGGCGACCAGCTGAAGCACCGCGTCATCGCCGAGGCCGGCGCGGCCAATCCGGGATAGACGGCAGGGATCGACATGGCTGTGGATCATTTCTCGCACGAAGGCTTCGACCTGGCGTTTCTCGACCAGCCGCCGGTGGCGGCGGGCAGCGGCGCGCCGGTGCTGATGATCCACGGCTTCGCCTCGAGCCACTTCGTCAACTGGGTGTCGCCCGGCTGGTTCAAGACCCTGACGGAAGCGGGCTACCGGGCGATCGCCTTCGACCATCGCGGCCATGGCCTGTCGTCGAAGAGCTACGACGAGGCCGACTACACGCCCTCGAAGATGGCCGGCGACGCGGTGGCGCTGCTCGACCATCTCGGCATCGAGCGCGCCCATGTGATGGGCTATTCGATGGGCGCGCGCGTCTCGGCGTTCCTGGCGCTCGCCGCGCCGGAACGGGTGGCGACGCTGGTGTTCGGCGGGCTCGGCATCGGCATGGTCGACGGCGTCGGCGACTGGGACCCGATCGCCGATGCCCTGCTGGCGGAAGACCCCGAAACCATCACGCATCGCCGGGGAAAATCCTTCCGCGCCTTCGCCGACCAGACCCGCAGCGACAAGCGGGCGCTCGCCGCCTGCATCGCCACCTCGCGCGAGCTGCTGTCAGAGGACGACATGGCCCGCATCACCCAGCCGACGCTGGTCGCGGTCGGCACCACCGACGACATCGGCGGTTCGGCCGCCGAACTCGCGGCGCTGATACCGAATGCCGAGAGCTTCGACATCGAAGGCCGCGACCATATGCTGGCCGTCGGCGACCGAACCTTCAAGAAGAGGGTGCTTGAGTTCTACGCCGAGCATCCGCTCTGAGTTCAGGCCTCCAGGACCGCAAGCGACCGCTCCATGTTCGCGCGTGCCCGTGCCTCGAAGCGCCGGGCAAAAATGTCGCTGTGGAATATGCGCGGGCGGGCGAGGAAGTTCCGCAGCACCGCGGCGCGGCCGGCGCGCCAGTCTGCCTCGCTGACCCAGCCATATTCGCGCCTGACGGCCGCCTCGTAGGCGTCAAAGGCGTTTGCGGGCGCGCCGAGGATCGACAGGTCCATGTCGAGGAACAGCGCCGCATCCTGCCGCGCTGCCTCGTGCTCGAAATCCGGCACCTGATGCGTCGCGGTCGCCTCGATCATGTCGACGATGCGGGCAAGGCGCGCGTCGTCGACATGGCTGCGAAGCCTGTCGGCGGCGAGTTCGGCACTTGCCGCCTCGTTGTCCCTGCGGCGGCTGTCGTAGATGGCGTCATGGAACCAGATCGCCGCCTCGACCGCCTCGGGATCGGCGAAGGCCTGGCGGTGCCCTTCGAGCAGCGCAAGCAGGGCCTCGATGTGGCGGAGGCCGTGGTAGTGCCGGTCCGCCGCCTCGTAGAGCTTCGTCAGTTCCGACTTCGTCGCGGCGTCGAGGATCGGCATGGCGTCAGCGCCCCTTGAAATGCGGCGCGCGCCGGTCGTGGAACGCGGCGCGGCCTTCGGCGTAGTCCTCGCTCGGGAAGGTGGCGCAGCCGAGCGACCGGGCGAGGGCGGCCTCCGCCGGATCGTGGCTCAGCGCGGCGCGGATGGCGGCCTTCGAAGCCTTGACCGACAGCGGCGCGTTGCGGGCGATGCCCCGGGCGATCTCCTCGATGCGTGCGTCGAAGCGCGCGTCGTCGACGATTTCCAGCAGGAAGCCGGCGGCAAGGGCTGCCGGCGCGTCGATGCGGCCTGCGGTGTAGGTGAGATAGCGCGCCATCTGTGGGCCGGCAGCCGAGACGATGTCGCCCATCGCGTCCTGCGGATAGGCGAGGCCGAGGCGTGCCGCGGGCACGGCGAACACGGCGTCGGCCGTGGCAAGGCGCAGGTCGCAGGACGCCGCCAGGCCGAAGCCGCCGCCGAAGCAGATGCCGCGGATCGCCGCGATCACCGGTACGGAACAGTTGCGGAGCGCGGCGAAGGCCGCCGAATTACCGGCTTCGTAGAGGCGGGCGCTGTCGGGCGAGCCGCGCAGCGTGTCGAATTCGGCGATGTCGGCGCCCGCGGAAAAATCCTGGCCGGCGCCGCGAAGCACGATCACCCTGGCCTCGGGATCGGCCGAGAGCCCGTTCACGGTCGCGGCCAGTTCGGTCCACATCGCCTGGGTGACGGCGTTCTTGCGCGCCGGGCGGTTGATGACGATGGTCGCCATGCCATCGCTGGTCGTGACCCTGAGGGGCTCGCTTTCCATGATGCCTCGAATATCCGTGAACCAAATCCTTCAGCAGCCGCACCAACGAAACGTGCTGATCCTCCGCTAAGGAAAATTGAGTTCAATCATGTTAGCATGTGGCTTATATGTCCGGCGCGGGAATGCACAAGCCGACTGTGAACGGAGACCGTCGATGAACACCATAACCGCTGCGCGCCACGGCGCGCTGAAGCCGCTGGACCCGATCTGGCAGTCGGTGCGCGACGAAGCTGCCGACGCTGTGGCGCGCGACCCGCTGCTTGCGGCATTCCTCTATGCGACGATCCTCAACCAGGACACGCTGGAGGAGGCGGTCATCCACCGCCTGGCCGAGCGCCTGGCGCATCAGGACCTCGGCGCCGACCTGCTGCGCCAGACCTTCTATGCCATGCTCGAGGACAGGCAGGAGTGGAGCGACATCATCCGCACCGACATCCAGGCCTATTACGACCGCGACCCGGCCTGCGACCGCTACCTGATGCCGGTTCTCTATTTCAAGGGCTTCCATGCCATCCAGACGCACAGGCTGGCGCACTGGCTGTGGAACCGCGGCCGCAAGGATTTCGCGCTCTACCTGCAGAGCCGCTCGTCGTCGGTGTTCCAGACCGACATCAACCCGGCCGCGCGCATGGGCAAGGGCATCTTCATCGACCATGCCACCGGCCTCGTCGTCGGCGAGACCGCCGTCATCGAGGACGACGTGTCGATCCTGCACGGCGTGACGCTGGGCGGCACCGGCAAGGCCGGCGGCGACCGCCACCCCAAGGTGCGCTACGGCGTGCTGATCGGCGCCGGCGCCAAGATCCTCGGCAACATCGAGATCGGCCATTGCGCCAAGATCGCGGCCGGTTCGGTGGTGCTGTCGCCCGTGCCGCACAACAAGACGGTTGCCGGCGTGCCCGCGCGCGTGGTCGGCGAAACCGGCTGCGAGCGGCCGTCGAGCCAGATGGACCAGTTGCTGCCGTCGCAGAGCATGGATCACGTCGTCACCTTCGACATCTGACGTTCGCCGGTTCGTCCTGGCTGCGCGGAATAGGTGAATTGCGCAGCCCGGACGGCTCCTTGCCTTTACATCGTCATACCGGGCGTGCCAGAAGCGCCTCTCTCAAACTACAAGCCGGAGAAGCCAGTTGAAGCCGGAAGAAATCCGAAAGCTCGACGCTTATTTCAAGCGCCAGTTCCAGAACCCGAACCTCCAGGTCAAGGCTCGTCCGCGCAAGGACGACTCGGCCGAGGTCTATATCGGCGACGAATTCCTTGGTATCGTTTTCAAGGACGAGGACGACGGCGACTACAATTTCTCGATGGCGATCCTCGACGTCGACCTGGGCTGATCGAAGGCCGCGCGGCCTGTCGCGCGGCAGTCACCTGGCGACGAGCATCGCGTTCGCCGTCGCCAGCACCGCAGCATCGAGCGCGCGCCATTCCCCCAGCAGTTCCCGCGGGAACCTGTAGGTCAGGCTGAGATCCTTGCCGACGAAGACGTCGCGTTCACAAGGAGCAAGCGATTCCTCGGCGGCCGCGCCGCCGAGGCAGCGGGCCACGAAGGCGGGCTCGCCCGGGCGGGCTGCGACCGCCAGCACCTCGTTGAGATAGCCGGAAGTTCCCGAGAAGCCGAACAGCGTCATGCCTTCAGGTCCGGGCACGCCGGGCTTGACGGTGAGCGCGTCGTAGATCGGCCCGAGCCGCCCGCTCATGTCGCGCGCCATCATGCGTGGCTCGAAGCTCAGGAAGATGATGCGCTTGCGGCCATCGGCATTGTTGAAGGCATCGCGGGCGGCGGTGCTGTAGCCGTCCATCTCGGGCCAGCGCAGATAGAGGTCGAGCCGGCTTGCCGGGCCGTCGCGGCGTGCCTTGTCGAAGCGGATCGTGTTGGCCGGGGTAGCGATCGCCTCGCCGCCGACCACGACGGTGCGTATCGTCGTGTCGTCGCTGTGGCCCCCCATCTCGATCGCATGGCCGAACCAGCGGCCGGCGGCGCTGATCGCCAGCGACAGCAGCGCCAGCACCGCAAGCGCGCAGAAGATCTTCACCATCGGCGCAGCATCGACGACCTCGAAATCCGGGTCGTTCGTCGCCTGCTGGTTCATCGATGTCTCCAGGATCGGCTGCCCTGTGCCTTGCCGGCCTATCAGCCGGCGCAGGGCTTACGCCTGCGAACACGCGCTGCGGAGGGCCCACTATCGCTCCGACATTGCGCCGGCATGGTTAAGCGGCGGTTAATGCGCCCGGCGCTTGCCATGCGGACCCGTGCTCCATAGTTTGCGCCCGGACAATGGGAAGGGAATTCAAGATGCCGCTCTATGCACTAGATGGAACCGAGCCGAGGTTCGAGGATCGCGACAGCAACTGGATCGCGCCGGACGCGTCGGTGGTGGGCGACGTCAGGATCGGCCGCGACGTCGGTGTCTGGTTCGGCGCGGCGATCCGCGGCGACCGCGAGCCGATCACCATCGGGGCGCGCAGCAATATCCAGGAACACACGGTGATGCACACGGATCCGGGCTATCCGCTGACCATCGGCGAGGGATGCACCGTGGGCCATCGCGCCATCCTGCATGGCTGCACGGTGGGCGACAACAGCCTGATCGGCATGGGCGCCATCGTGCTCAACGGCGCGAAGATCGGCAGGAACTGCCTGGTGGGTGCGGGCGCGCTGGTGACCGAGGGCAAGGAGTTTCCCGACAATTCGCTGATCGTCGGCTCGCCCGCCAAGGTGATGCGCACGCTCGACGATGCCGCGGCCGACCGCCTGCGCAAGTCGGCGGCGGACTATGTCGCCAACCAGAAGCGTTTCAAGGCCGGGCTGAAGCTGGCCGACTGAACCGGGGCAAAAAAACGGAGCCGGCCCTGGATGGGGGCCGGCTCCTGAACCCGGTCGTTGGGGACGGGGAGGGTGGGGACGCGACCGGGTTTTCCCGGAGTGGCCTAGCGAACCGACGCGACGGAGTCGGCGCGGCCATCGTTGATGCCGATCCAGACGCCGGAGTTCCGCTCCGACTGACGCTTCAGATAGGTGTAGACGGTCTCGTCCCAGGCCATGATGCGCGGATCGAGATTGTCGAGGATGTACTCGCCCATGCTGGTGCGGACGGTCAGCACGGCATGGCCCTCGCCGTTGGGCTGGCGCGCCACCGTCAGCAGCAGGTCGCCCGCCGGCACGCCGAGTTCCATCAGCTTGCGGCGCTTTTCCAGCGCGTAGTCTTCGCAGTCGCCGGCGCTGGCGGGATAGGACCAGACCTCTTCCTTGCCCCACATTTCCATGTCCGTGCGCGGGGCGACCGCGGTGTTGACCTCGTTGTTGATGTCGACCATCGCCTGCCAGAGCGTGCGGGTCAGTTCCACCGGCGCGCGGACGTCGGTCTTCTGGTTGCACTCGTCCGGAAGCCGCTTGCACAATTCGTAGTGGCCGACCGGTTGGGTCGTGCGGCCGTTGGTCTGCATGACCGACGGCACGGCCAGCGCGCTGCCGATCGCACCGGCCTGGAGTGTGGCGGCCAGAAGAACCAGCCATCCCTGTCGCTTGTTCATGTGATTGTCTCCCCGTTCGAGAGGACAATGACAGGTGCGGATTTATTTCACGCAAAGCAGCGAAGTAGATGTTGAGTAAAAACAAAACATGAATTTCTGAAATCAAGAATAGAATAAGAATAAATTTTTAGGAGAATTTGATGAGAATTTTATCGAAATGGCACGAGACGCCAAGCCTTTCCTGATCCGTTTCGGCACGGCAAGGCAGGTCTGTGCCGAAATGGGGCAGGGTCCCGTATGCAGGGTGCGGGCAGCCGGAGATGACTTTGGGTGGCTGCAACGGTACTGGGACGCGGCTGGCCGGTGCCGGACGAGATGTCGCAGGCGCCGACCTATCCGGCAGGATCATGATCCAGAAAGGCAGGACCCGGTTTTCGAAAGAAACGAGGCTTCGTCGGGAAAGCGGGGCCCCATTCCGGTTCGATCGGAACGGAGCAGGCCCTAGGCGCGGGGCCGGTTGAACTCGGAGTCGAGCGTCTCGGGGCGCTGGACGACGGCGAATTCGATGGCGACGCCGTCCTGGAAGTGACGCACGACCTGGCCGCGCATCGTGCCGAGCATGACCTGGACGCCGATGGCCGGCTTGACCTCGATCTCGATGGCGGCGCCCGACAGCGACAGGTCGATGATGCGGCACGGATACTGCCGGCCGTCGGTGAGCTGCAGGACGCTGACCGGGTTGCGCGGCGCGACACGTTCGTGGCGGCGGTCTTCGGGCAGGTCGAGTTCGTGCTTGTTGGCAAGCCAGGTCAGCTGCGCAGCCAGCTTGTCGCGCTTGCGCTCGGAGGCGATGACCGTCATCGCGAAGCCGTCCGGCAGGCGGCGCGTCACCACGCCCTCGACGCGGCCGATATGGTCGATATAGGCGATGACCTTCTCGCCCGGAGCGCCGGAGTGATCGGTGCGGAATGCGACGTCGCCGGGAGACATGTCGATGACCTGTCCGGCATGCTCGCTGCGATCCTCGAGCATGAACCGGCCATAAATCTTGACGCGGACGCGCTGGAAGTTGCGCCGTTCCGCTCGTGACGGCGCGTATTCGGTCGCCGCTGGCCTCATTTCACCCTCTTTGCCGCAAACTCCCAAGGGCCGTGAGCGGCAGGGAGCCATCGTCACAAGCTAGCGCCAAAGAGGTTAATAAAGCGCGTAGCGGCTACCCCTGCGGAAGCCGCTTCCGGCTATTCCTCGCGTCCGCCTTCGAGCACGAAAAGGTGGCGGATGCGGCGCGCCCCGTCGAGCGGGTTCGTCTCGCCCTCGAGCGTCGCATCGCTGGGCGCCAGCGAGGGGACGGTCACGGCGGGACGGTTCTTCAGATACATCGGCTCGACGTTCGGGTCGACGACGCGCACGCTCTCGATCGAGGCGTCCGTGATCGGGTCGGAGCCCAGCCAGAAGGGGCGGTCGGCGCTCGACAGGGCGCCCAGGCTGCGCGGGTTCTCGACGCCGCCG
Source organism: Aminobacter sp. BE322 (assembly GCF_050433525.1). NCBI lineage: Bacteria > Pseudomonadati > Pseudomonadota > Alphaproteobacteria > Hyphomicrobiales > Phyllobacteriaceae > Aminobacter > Aminobacter sp. BE322. The sequence continues at coordinate 54,372 of NZ_JBNPXB010000007.1, forward strand.
TCGAGCGGCAGGAGCAGCATTTCGAAGGTCGCGCAGCGCCGGCTCGCGGTGAAGCCCTCGAAGCCGATCACGACCACCGATTTCTGCTGGAACACGCCGTAGGCAAGGCGCGCTATCAGGCGCTGGTCCTTCTGCCGCCACAGCGACGGGAACCAGAATCCCTTGAGTTCGCGCCCAAAGGTGGCGCACAGCCGCGTGCCCGCGAGCCGGAACACGGCCTCGCCGCGGGCATCGCGTTCGAGGATGAAGGTGTCGGCCAGGAGGCCCTTGATGTCGGCAGGCTCGATTTCCGTGCGTCTGGGTGCGGGCCGGCCGTCGCGAAGGCGGTTCCAATACTGGAACAGTGCCAGCGATCCTTTCTGTTTCATCTTGCTCCGCTCCGAGCGATCCTGTTCGGGATGTGCCATCGCTGGACAGAATCGCTTCACTCTTGAGAACTACATGAGCGGCGGAGCAGGACCCGTGCCAGTCACAGTAACAGTTGTTAACGGGTGGGGGACGTTAAGGTTAACAAGTGGTTTACGTTGCCGCGGCGGGCGCCGCGTGGCAGGCTGCGGTCACTCCATGATGTTGGCCGCCTGGCGGCCGGCAGCACTTCAGTCAAAGGTTTGGGGGCGGGCAAGGGGGCTCGACCAGCCGTTCAGGGGAAAACCCTGGACGGCTTCTTTTTTGCGCTTTGGCCGGCGGTCGCGTAGATGGGGCTGATGACCGAGACGGATCCGACCAGAATGAGCGAGCCAGCCAACCCGATCGAGAACGAAGCGCCGGCGGCGGCGGAGGGCCGGCGCGAGCCGATCTTCAACATGCCCGGCATCGTGATCGCCATCATTGTTGCCTGCGTGGCGATCCAACTGATCGGCGATTATCTGTTGGACCCGTCTCAATATGTTGAGTTTCTGGAGCGGGCCGCGTTTATCCCGCTACGATACTGGGCGGTATACGCCGGCGAAATTCCGCTCGACGTCTACGCCTTCACCAGCCCGCTGACCTATGCGTTCCTGCATGGCGGCTACACCCACCTGATCATCAACATGGTCTGGCTCGCCGTCTTCGGCTCGCCGCTGGCCAACCGGCTGGGGGCGCTGCGCTTCTCGCTGTTCTTCGCCGTGACCGCGCTGGCCGCGGTGGCGCTGCACTATGTGCTGCATCCGCTCGACAATGCCCCGCTGGTCGGCGCGTCGGGCGCGATCTCGGGCATGATGGGGGCCGCGGCCCGCTTCAATTTCCGCATCGACCGCGCGCATGGGCAGCCTGCCTTCGCCGGCGCCGTGCTGCCCATAGGCGAGGTGCTCCGGTCGCGCATGGCCATGACCTTCCTCGGCGTCTGGATGGTCATCAACCTCGTTACGGGCTTCGTCGGCTTTGCACCCGGCGTCGAAAACCAGATCGCCTGGGAAGCCCATATCGGCGGCTTCCTGGCCGGCTTCCTCGGCGTCCGTCTCTTCGACCGCAGGCCCGCCTAGCGCCGTGCTGCGCACTTGAAATGCGGCCTGATGCAGCGCACCATGCAATCGGCCGCGATGGCCACCGGAAGTGCATGCGCAGACCGCTACGGAAGGAGGTCCCGATGACTGTGAAGGCAATCCTGGACAAGAAGGGCCACGACGTGTTCACCGTCGGTCCCAACGTTCCGCTGTCGGAGGCCGCGCGCATGCTTGCAGAGCACCGGATCGGTGCGCTGGTCGTCACCAATGGCGACCGCAAGATCGTCGGCATTCTCTCCGAGCGCGACGTGGTGCGCGTGGTCGGCAAGGAGGGCGCCTCGGCGCTCGGCAGGATCGTGCGCGAGGTGATGACCCCCAAGGTCAAGATCTGCAACGAAAGCCACACCGTGAACCAGGTCATGGAGATCATGACCAACGGCCGCTTCCGTCACCTGCCCGTCGAGCGCGACGGCTATCTCTACGGCATCGTCTCCATCGGCGACGTGGTCAAGCGCCGCATCGAGGACGTCGAGCGCGAGGCCGAGGAGATCAAGGCCTACATCGCCACCGCCTGAGGCTGGCGCGGTACCGCCGGCCGGGAGGCCCGACCGGCGGTGTTTCGCGGTCACCTGTTGTCGAGTTCGGAGCGGACGAGTTCGAGCCCGCGCCGGGTGATGCGATAGGGGCCGCCATTGGACGAGGCGACCGCCTTCTTGCGCTTCAGTTTCCTGAACAGTTCGAGGTCGAAGCCCGGATAGCGCCAGCCGTCGCGGGTGAGGCAGATGACCGCCTCGACCTTGCTGTGTTCGTTCTTCTCGATTTCGATGCGCCCGCCCTGGGCGAGCATGTGGAGGATGCGCTGCTCCGTGCGCGAAATGTCCATTCTTGGAAAGTCCCGGAAAACCTGGCTGAAACAGCCAATGAAAAATGCCGCCGCCGCGAGGCTTCGCGGCACGGGGTTTCAGGTTTTCACGCCCCGCCTTCCTCGGAAGGTCGGGGCCTCAGCGGGACTCGGACGAGTTGAACATCCACTCTCCATAGGGATGCGCGCTTATAGGCCAGCGGTGCTGCGAATGCCAGCAGCGGGTGGCGATGCCCCGCATTTCGAACGGGAAAGGTTGCAACGCGGCAACGATTGATCTAGCGAAACCATTAAGGTTTGCCGGCCGACACGAGCCGACACAACAGACAAACGATTCCGGATCACCATGACCATCATCGACACCCGCACGCCCGATCCCAAGCGACTGATCCCCGGCGCCACCGGCGACTGGGAAGTCATCATCGGCCTCGAGGTTCATGCCCAGGTGACTTCGGAGGCGAAGCTGTTCTCGGGTGCCTCGACGGCGTTCGGCGCCGAACCCAACGCCAATGTCAGCCTCGTCGACGCGGCGATGCCCGGCATGCTGCCCGTCATCAACGAGGAGTGCGTGCGCCAGGCGATCCGTACGGGCCTTGGCCTGAAGGCGCAGATCAACCTGAAGTCGGTCTTCGACCGCAAGAACTACTTCTACCCCGACCTGCCGCAGGGCTACCAGATCTCGCAGTTCAAGCAGCCGATCGTCGGCGAGGGCACGATCACCATTTCGGTCGGCCCCGACCGCAAGGGCGAGTTCGAGGACATCGAGATCGGCATCGAGCGCCTGCATCTCGAGCAGGACGCCGGCAAGTCGATCCACGACCAGCATCCGACCATGTCCTATGTCGACCTCAACCGTTCGGGCGTGGCGCTGATGGAGATCGTCTCCAAGCCGGACATGCGCTCGGCCGACGAGGCCAAGGCCTACGTCACCAAGCTGCGCACCATCGTGCGCTATCTCGGCACCTGCGACGGCAACATGGACGAAGGCTCGATGCGCGCCGACGTCAACGTCTCGGTGCGCCGCCCGGGCGGCGAGTTCGGCACGCGCTGCGAGATCAAGAACGTCAACTCGATCCGCTTCGTCGGCCAGGCCATCGAATACGAGGCGCGCCGCCAGATCGCCATCCTCGAGGACGGCGGCAAGATCGACCAGGAAACCCGCCTGTTCGACCCGAACAAGGGCGAGACCCGCTCGATGCGCTCCAAGGAAGAGGCGCACGACTACCGCTACTTCCCCGATCCGGACCTCCTGCCGCTCGAGTTCGACCAGGCCTATGTCGACGCGCTCGCCAAGGACCTCGTCGAACTGCCCGACGACAAGAAGGAGCGCCTGGTCAAGGCGCTCGGCCTGTCGGTCTACGACGCCTCGATCCTGGTGTCGGAGAAGTCGATCGCCGACTATTTCGAGAAGGTGGCTTCCGGACGCGACGGCAAGGCTGCCGCCAACTGGGTCATCAACGACCTGCTCGGCGCGCTCAACAAGGCCGGCAAGGACATCGACGACGCGCCCGTCTCGCCCGACCAGCTCGGCGCCATCATCGATCTCATCAGGGAAGGCACGATCTCCGGCAAGATCGCCAAGGACCTGTTCGAGATCGTCTGGAACGAGGGCGGCGACCCGAAGGAACTGGTCGAGAGCCGCGGCATGAAGCAGGTGACCGACACCGGCGCCATCGAGAAGGCCGTCGACGACGTCATCGCCGCCAACCCCGACAAGGCCGAGCAGGCGCGCGCCAAGCCGACCATGGCCGGCTGGTTCGTCGGCCAGGTGATGAAGGCCACCGGCGGCAAGGCCAACCCGCAGGCGGTCAACGACCTGGTCAAGGCCAAGCTCGGTATCGAGGAGTAGGGCGGATGTTCGTCCGCACGGCGAGCGAACGCGACCTTGAGACGATCAAGGTGCTGCTCGCCGACACCTGGCACGCGGCCTACGATGCCATCTACGGCGCCGAGCGGGTGAACGAGATCACGGCCGAGTGGCATTCGCTCGCCGCGCTCAAGGCGCGGCTGACGCGGCCGAACTCGGAATTCCTGGTCGCCGACGACGGCAAGCGGATCGCCGGTACGGCCTTCGCCGCCGCGACCAGCGACGGCAAGACCGTCGTGCTCCATCAACTCGACGTGCGGCCCGGCAACCAGCGGGCCGGCGTCGGCCGCCTGCTGCTCGACGAGGTCGAGCAGTGCTTCCCGGAAGCGCGCACGCTGCGCCTCGAGGTCGAGAAGTCGAACGCCGGGGCGGTCGCCTTCTACCGGGCCAACGGCTTCGCGCAGGTCGGGGAGACGGCCGATGGCGGCGCGGAGCAGTCCGGCATTCCGGCGCTTATTTTCGAGAAGCGGCTGGGCTGAAGCCTTGGAGGCAATCCCGGCTTGCGAGCGGCGTGTTTCCTGTTTGCGCTGGCGCAAACGGCGCCTCAACGGTTGAGGTATCCTGGCGCGCGGACGAAACGGAGAAACGCGCGTGTCCGACACCAATCAAGAAAGCACCCTGGTCCCGATGCTGGTTGGCGGGCTCATCCTCGTCGTGGTCGGCGCCATCGTCGTCATGACGTTCGTTTGACGCCCGCTTGATCTCTGGCGCGAGACCGATAGACCGCCGTCAATCTGCCCCAGTCGGCGCGCCAGGCTCAGGTCTTCCGTACCTCGACATTGTCGATGAGGCGCGTCTTGCCGAGCCGTGCCGCCACCAGTACGCGGCCTTCGGCCCCGCGCCGCCAGGGCCCAAGCGTCAGGCTCTCGCGCGCCTCGACATAATCGACGACGTCGAAGCCGGCATCGAGGATCTCCTGCCGCGCCGTTGCCATCGTCGCCGTTTCGTCGGCTCCGTCCTCGAGCGCTGCCGCCGCCTTGCGCAGCGCCTTGTTGAGCTTGCGGGCGATCTCCAGTTCGGCCGGGCTCAGATAGGCATTGCGCGACGACATGGCGAGGCCCTCGGCGTCGCGGATCGTCGGCGAGCCGACGACCTCGACGGGCAGGTTCAGGTCGAGGCAGAGCTTCTTGACCACGCAGAGCTGCTGATAGTCCTTCTCGCCGAAGACGGCGAGGTCGGGCGCCGTCTGGATGAACAGCTTGGCGACCACGGTCGCCACGCCGTCGAAGAAGGCGGGACGGAAATCGGTTTCGAGCCCGGCCGACGGGCCGCCGACCGAAATCGTCGTGGCGAATCCCTCGGGATAGACCTCGTCGACGCTCGGCGTGAAAGCGAGGTGGACGCCGGCGCGGTCCAGCTTGTCGAGGTCGAGAGCCAGCTGGCGCGGATATTTGTCGAGGTCCTCGGTCGGCGCGAACTGGCGCGGATTGACGAAGATCGAGACGACGCAGCGGTCGGCGCGTTCGAGCGCCGCGCGCATCAGGGAGACGTGCCCCTCGTGCAGGGCGCCCATCGTCGGCACCAGCGCGACCTTGAGCCCGGCGGCGCGCCATGCGTTGACCTGCGCGCGCAGGGTGGAGACGGTTTCGACGACCTCGGTCATGCCTTGTCCTTGTCGGGGGTGAACAGATGCTCTGGCGCGGGGAATGCGCCGCTGCGGACGTCATAGGCATAGGCTGCAGCCGCATCCGCGACGATGTCGCGCAGATGGGCGTATTCCTTGACGAATTTCGGCACGCGGTCGACGGTCAGCCCGATCGCGTCGTCGATCACGAGGATCTGGCCGTCGCATTTCGGGCTGGCGCCGATGCCGATCGTCGGGATCGCCAGCATGGCGGATATGGCGGCCGCGACCGGCTCCATCGTGCCCTCGATCACCATCGAGAAGGCGCCCGCCGCCTCGACCGCGCGGGCATCCGCATGGAGCTGCACGATGTTCTCGTCGGACCGGCCCTTGATCTTGTAGCCGCCTTCTTTCTCGACCGACTGCGGCAACAGCCCGATATGGCCCATGACCGGGATGCCGGCGGCGGCGATGGCCGCGATCTGCGGGGCCATCGCCACGCCGCCCTCGAGCTTGACGGCATCGCAGCCGGTCTCGTTCACGATGCGCCGGGCGGAGGCGACCGCAGTCTCGACCGAATCCTCGTAGGAGCCGGCGGGCATGTCGACGACCACGCAGGCGTTGCTCGCGCCGCGCATCACCGCCTGTCCGTGGGCGACCATCATGTCCATGGTGGCGCCGAGCGTCGTCTCGTGCCCGTGCAGCACCATCGCGACGCTGTCGCCGACGAGCAAAAGATCGACATGCGGGTCGAGCAGCCGGGCAATGGGGTAGGTGTAGGCGGTGAGGCATACGATCGGCACGCCGCCCTTGCGGCGCAACAGATCTGCGGGCGTGATGCGGCCGCCTGCGGCTGGCGCGTCAGATGCCATAGGTTCCTCCCTCGACGCTGCTGGCCTAGGCCAGCGCGAGAGCCCCGATGGGGCCAGAGTTGTTTACGGACCGGCTAATGCTTTTGCAAGTGCGAGATGAAACCGTGAGCAGGTGCAAAAACATCGTCCGTCAGGACGAGCGGCCGGCCGCTTCTCGGCTGTTCCCGCGGCGGCAAATGCTGGACGGTAGGTTGTGATTGCCTGTCTGCCAATCGTCGCAGCCGGTGCTAGACCCTTGCGTTCGGGCGAGGGGGACGCCATAAGCGGGAAACATTCGACGCGCCCGCCGCGAGGAACCCGATGAAGAAATTCCTTGTCCAGTTTTTCACCTGGTGGAACGGCCAGACCCTTGGCACGCGCTTCCATACCTGGCGCAAAGGCACCAAGGTCGGCCAGGACGAGTTCGGCAACACCTACTACGAGGGCGGCAAGGACTCCGAAGGGCGCACCCGCCGCTGGGTGATCTACAAGGGCTATTCGGAAGCCTCGATGATCCCGCCCGGCTGGCACGGCTGGATGCACCATCGCGTCGACGTGGCGCCGAGCCAGGACAACTATATCCCGCGCGACTGGCAGAAGCCGCACCAGCCGAACCTCACGGGCTCGGCCGCTGCCTATCGTCCGAAGGGCTCGGTGCTCGGCACCTCGCACCGGCCGCAGGTGACCGGCGACTACGACGCCTGGACGCCCGGCGCATAACGCCCTCCTCCGTGGCCCGGACATTTGTCGCCACAATTGGCAGCTAACGGCTTGCCCATAGGGTTGAGGCCACTAGCCTTGGCCAAGGGAATCACCGAGTGGATGTCACTCCGGCGCAACGGCGGTAACGACTGCATGACAAGAACTGGGCGGGCTGCTTCGAACGTACGATCGACGGCGAAGGCCATGCTGGCGGCGGCTGCCCTGTGCGCCAGCCTCGGGCAGGCGATAGCCCAGGACAGCATCGAGAGGCTGCCGCTCGATCCGCAGGTCTTCCCGAGCGAGGAGGAGGTCCCCTTCGAGGGCGACGATCTGCCGGCGCTCGACGATACCCAGCCGGCACCGGGCGAGGCGCCGCAGCAGACCCCGTCGCAGGCCGAAGAGGCGCAGCAGGGCCAGCCGGCGCCCAAGCCCGCGCAGCCGCAGCGCATCAAGAACCCGGTCGCCGAATTCGCCGGCATCGACAAGATCACCGGGCGCATCATCACCTTCGACGTCTATGTCGACGAGACCGTGCAGTTCGGCGCGCTGCAGGTGACGCCGCGCGTCTGCTATTCGCGGCCAGAGAACGAGGAACCCAAGACGGATTCCTTCGTCGAGGTCGACGAGATCACCCTCGACCGCAAGATCCGCCGCATCTTCACCGGCTGGATGTTCGCCGAAAGCCCCGGCCTCAACGCGGTCGAGCACGCCGTCTACGACGTGTGGCTCAAGGGCTGCAAGCAGAAGTCGGACATTCCTCCGCCGGAAGCCCCCAAGACCAACTGAGCCTCCTGCGGGAACGGCCATCGACCATCTGCGTTGACCGCCAGGGACGACGCAGACGGAGGATCGAGCCGTGACCATGGACCGAGACCAGTTGCTGGAGCTGGAGCGCAAGTTCTGGACCGGCGATGCCAAATTCTTCGCCGAGCATGCCGACCGGGAGTGCCTCGTGGCCTTTCCGGACATGGCCGGCGTGATGAGCAACGCCGACCTCTCGGCGACGGCAAGCAAGCCGAACCGCTGGAAGCATCTCGAAATGAAGCTCAAGGGCATCGTCGAACCGGGCAGCGACATCGCCGTCCTGACTTACGAGGCCAGCGCCGAGCGCGACAATGGCGAGCCCTACCGGGCGCTGGTGAGCACCGGCTATGTGAGGCGCCTGCAGGGCTGGAAGATGATGTTCCACGCCCAGACCCCGCTCGGCACCGAGCGCGGCAAGGGCAAGGGCTGAGAATTCCCTACGGGGCGAAGGCGGCGTGGCCGGCGATCGCGCCGGCGAGCAGCTTCTCGTAGCGGGCCCGAGGCACGTCGACCGCCCCGAACCGCTTCAGGTGATCGGTGGTGAACTGGGTGTCGAGCAGCGCGAAGTCACGCTCGCGCAGCCGCTCGACGAGATGCACGAGGCAGACCTTCGAGGCATCCGTCTCGCGCGAGAACATGCTTTCGCCGAAGAAGGCGCGGCCCAGCGACACGCCGTAGAGCCCGCCGACGAGCCGGTCCTCGTGCCACGCCTCGACCGAGTGGGCGTGGCCGATCTTGTGAAGGCGGGTATAGGCTTCGCGGATGGGGCCGTTGATCCAGGTGGACAGGCGTCCGCTGCGCTTTTCGGCGCAGGCGTCGATCGTGGCCTCGAAGTCGCTGTTGACGCGTATCTCGAAACGGCCCTGGCGGATGGTCTTCGCCAGGCTGTGCGGCACGTGGAAGGCGTCGAGCGGAATGACGCCGCGCGTCTCCGGCCTGACCCAGAAGACTTCCGGGTCAGAGGCGCTCTCGGCCATGGGAAAGACGCCCGACGCATAGGCCTTCAACAGAAGGTCCGTTGGAATGCTGTAGCCGGGCGCATAGGGTCGGGTCATGAGACCCCCATTCTACTCGCTTTTGGCGAGGTATTTCTCCAGCCAGTGGATGTCGTAATCGCCGTTGGCGATGTCGGGGTTGCCGACGAGATCGCGGAACAGCGGCAACGTCGTATTGATACCGTCTACCACGAATTCGTCGAGCGCGCGCCGCAGCCGCATCATGCACTCGACGCGGTTGCGGCCGTGCACGATCAGCTTGCCGATGAGGCTGTCGTAATAGGGCGGGATCCTGTAGCCGGAATAGACGCCCGAATCGACGCGGATGCCCAGGCCGCCGGGGGTGTGGAAATGCGTGATCGTGCCGGGCGACGGCGCAAACGTGCGCGGATCCTCGGCATTGATGCGGCATTCGATGGCATGGCCATGGAAGCGGATGTCGCTCTGCTTGACCGACAGGCCACCGCCCGAGGCGACGCGGATCTGCTCGTGCACGAGGTCGATGCCGGTGATGGCTTCGGTGATCGTGTGCTCCACCTGCAGACGGGTGTTCATCTCGATGAAGTAGAATTCGCCGTTCTCGTAGAGGAACTCGATGGTGCCGGCGCCGGAATAGCCGAGATTGGCCACCGCATTGGCGCAGATGTCGCCGATGCGCGAGCGCTCCTCGCTGTTGAGGGCGGGCGAATTGGCTTCTTCCCAGACCTTTTGGTGGCGGCGCTGCAGCGAGCAGTCGCGCTCGCCGAGATGGACGCCCTTGCCGGCGCCGTCGCCGAAGATCTGGACTTCGATGTGGCGCGGCTTCTGCAGGTACTTCTCGATGTAGACGGCGTCGTCGCCGAAGGCGGCACCGGCTTCCGAACGGGCAGTGGCCAGCGCAATCTCGAGGTCGGCCTCGCTGTGCGCGACCTTCATGCCGCGGCCGCCGCCGCCGGCGGAGGCCTTGATGATGACGGGATAGCCGATCTCGGCGGCGACGCGCTTGGCTTCCTTCTCGTCGTTGACGGCGCCTTCCGAACCGGGAACGACCGGGATACCGAGGCGCTTTGCGGTGCGCTTGGCCTCGATCTTGTCGCCCATGATGCGGATGTGGTCGCCCGAGGGGCCGATGAAGGTGATGTTGTGGGCGGCCAGGATGTCGGCGAACTTGGCGTTCTCCGACAGGAAGCCGTAGCCCGGATGTACGGCATCGGCACCCGTGATCTCGCAGGCCGCGACGATCTGGTGGATGTTGAGGTAGCTGTCGCGCGACGGCGGCGGGCCGATGCAGACGCTTTCGTCGGCAAGCCGCACATGCATGGCGTCGGCGTCGGCGGTGGAGTGCACGGCAACCGTCTGGATGCCGAGCTCCTTGGCCGCGCGCAGCACTCTGAGGGCGATTTCGCCGCGATTGGCGATAAGGATTTTCTGGAACATTGCGCGCAGCCTTCCGGCTTACTCGACGATGACGAGCGGCATGCCGTATTCGACAGGCTGCGCGTCTTCGATCAGGATCGCGGTGACGGTCCCGGCGCGCGGGGCGGGAATCTGGTTCATCGTCTTCATGGCTTCGATGATGAGCAGCGTCTGGCCTTCCTTGACCTTGGCGCCGATCTCGATGAACGGCTTGGCATCGGGCGACGGCGCCAGATAGGCGGTGCCGACCATCGGCGAAGGTACCGCGTTCTTGGAGTTGTCGGCGGCCGGCGCAGCGATTGCCGCCACGGGGGTGGAGTTCACCGGGCCCGGCGCCGCAACGTGCACGGGCGCCGCGGCAGCGACGGCGTGAACGGCCTGGGCCTGGCGCGAGACGCGCACCTTGAGGTCGCCGAGTTCGACTTCGATCTCGGTCAGATTGGTGTCGTTCAGGATTCCTGCAAGGTCGCGGACGAGCTGCTGGTCAACACCACCGGTCTTCTTCGTCGACATGTTCAAGCCTTTTTCTCTTTCTGTTTCCGGTCAGAGCCGGGCGGCCAGCGCCTGCAGCGCCAGCGTGTATCCGAGCGGCCCGAAGCCGCAGATCATGCCCACGGCCACCGGTGCCACCATCGACTTGTGGCGGAACGGCTCGCGGGCGTGGATGTTGGAAAGGTGCACCTCGGCGACCGGCAGGGGGGCGACTGCCCGGATGGCGTCCTGCAGCGCGATCGAGGTGTGGGTGTAGGCGCCTGCGTTGAGCACGATTCCGGCGGCTTTCTCGCCGGCCTCGTGGATCCAGTCGACCAGCACGCCCTCATGGTTGGACTGGCGGAAATCGATCGCAAGCCCGAGCGCCGCACCGGCTGCCAAGCAGTCGGCCTCGATGTCGGCCAGCGTCTTGCCGCCATAGATGCCGGGCTCGCGTTTGCCCAGCATGTTGAGGTTCGGACCGTTGAGGACGAAAACCGTTTTCAATTTATAGACCTTTCCGCCCGCCAGATCCTCTCTGGCGCGGCGGACCCTCTATAATCGGCATAAGCCGCCGCGAAAAGAGCGCAAGCGACTTCTTGCGCTGTCCACAGCGGCGGCTGCAGCGGGCGCTCAGCAGGTGGCGTCTTCCTTGCAGGCCCTGGCGGCCACGATCTTCTCGGTCAGCACGTCCTTGCCGAGGGCGCCGAAGACCACCTCGTTGCCGACGACGTAGGAAGGCGTGCCGCTGATCGACAGCTTGTTGGCGAGATCGTAGGTCTTGTTGAAGGTGTCGATGATGGCGGGGTCCTTCATGCCCTCGCGCAGCTTCGCCTCGTCGGCGCCGAGCTCGAGCGCGACCTTGATGGCGCGTTCCTCGCCGGCGCGGCCTTCGCCGCCCAGGAGCTTGTCGTGGTATTCGAGATACTTCTCCGGCATCAGCTTGAGGAAGGCCATCGACACGACATGGGCCTTCTGCGAATCCGGCCCGAGGATCGGGAATTCCTTGAGCACGAAGCGGAGGTCGGGGTTCTCCTGCATCAGCGCGTGCATGTCGGCGCGGGCGCGTTTGCAGTAGGCGCAGTTGTAGTCGTAGAACTCGACGATCGTGATATTGCCGTTGGGATTGCCGACGACGCCGTCGGACGGCGAATTGAAGATCTCTTCCTTGTACTGCTTGATGGTCTCGATGGCGGCGGTGCGCTGCGCCTCCTTCTGCTTGACTTCCAGCGCATTCTGCATGTCGAGCAGGATTTCGGGATTGTCGAGCAGATATTCGCGCACGATCTTCTCGACCTCCTTGCGGTCGAGCTGCTGCGCGTTCTGGGCGTATGCGGCGTTCGGCTGGGCCAATGCCCCCAGCGCCAGCATCGCGAATGCGACGGCGATGCCCGTCGTGCCTAGAAGGAATGCCTTTTTCATGATCTCAGTCTCCAGCCCTTTCGGCTTTGTCGCCGCCCCGTGCAAAAGGTTCACTTCTTCTTGCCCGGCTGTTTGTAGTTGATGATGTCCTGCGCCCGCACCCAGCCCGGCGAGCCGCGCTGCAGCTTCTGCTGCGCGCGCATGGCGAAGATCTTGGCATCCTGATAGGCGCCGCTGTAGTAGTGCCCGTCGGCGGTCGCCAGGTCCGCGTCCGCCACGTCGCCGAGCATGCCGTAGGCCTGGGCAAGGTAGCGGTAGCCCGAGGCGTTCTCGCGATCGCGGTCGAGGCCCTTGCGGATTTCGGAGACCGCCTTCTTGAGCGCGTCGGGCGTGCCGATCGCGAGATAGGCCTGGCCGAGCTGGATGGGCAGGATGCCCGACTTGGCCGGATCGAGCCGGGCCGCCGTCGCATAGGCTTCCGCCGCCGCGGCGGGCTTGTTCGACTTCATCAGGACGTCGCCGCGCAGCTCGTGGAAATAGGCGTTCTTTGGCTGCGACTTGACCAGCGCGTCGGCCTTGGTCAGCGCCGAGCGCAGGTCGCCGAAGAGATAGGTCGCCTGGGCGTCGCCGTAGCTGATGGCGAGGCTGTCGGTGCTGCCACGCAGGATCCGTGAGGCGGCCGCCTGGCCCTGCGTATAGACGGCGATCTTGACCCGCATCATGTCGTGGCGCTGCTGCAGCGCGGCAGGATCGGCCTTGTCGAAATAGGGGCTTTCGCGCGCCAGTGTTTCGAGATTGGCGATGCGCTCGCGCGGCATCGGATGGCTGACCCGGTAGGGGTCTACCCGCGCGCCGGACAAAGACAGTGCGTTCTGGAAGCGCTGGAAGGTCTTCAGCATGCCCTGGGCGGACTGGCCGGTGGCGTTGAGATAGGTGAGGGCCGAGCGGTCGGCGGTGGTTTCCTCGGAGCGCTGGTAGCCGAGCAGGCTGCGCCGCGCCATCTCCGATCCGCCGGAGACGATGCCGGCGCCCGCGGCACCGAGCCCGCTGGTATCGGTGGCAGCACCCGCGACCATCGCGCCGGCGCCGAGCAGGGCGGCGACGATCGCCATGGTCTGGGCGCGTTCCAGCTGGTCGCGCAGGCGCTCCTGGTGGCCGCCGGCGATGTGGCCGGCCTCGTGGGCGAGCACGCCGATGATCTCGTTCGGCGTCTCGGCGGTCATCAGCGCGCCGGTGTTGATGAAGATGCGCCGGCCGGCGACGAAGGCATTGAATGCCGGGTCGTTGACGAGCACGATGTTGATGCCGGAATTGCCGAGGCCGGCGGCCTTGAGTATGGGCCGGGCGTAATCGCGCACGAGGGCCTCGATCTCGGCGTCGCGGACGATCGGCACGCGCTGCGCCAGCGCAGCGCCCGTCGAACTCAGCGCGAGCCCCGCCGCCAGCGCAAGGCCGGTGAAGGCGCGCGCCGTTGTTGCGAGGAAACGCGAAAGACTACCGTGGCTGTGCATTGCGGGAATCACTCGTAAACGAGCCCTCGGGCGATGAAAAGGCGGGTTCGGAAATCTCATCAACTTGTGATCCCCATACCAATCGGGCAATTGTGCGGCGCGTTGCCAGCGTGACGGCAAGGGAAGCGGACGAAGAAGATGGTTGTGGCTATATCACGGCGCGGCGAAGTCGAGCCATTCCATGCGATGGACATACTTGCCGAAGCCAACAGGCTCAAGGCGCTCGGCACGCCGGTGGTGTCGATGGCGGTGGGCCAGCCCTCCGATCCGGCGCCGCAAAGGGTGCGCGATGCGGCTGCGGCGGCCCTTAAACTGGGGCGCATCGGCTACACGGACGCGCTCGGGCTCGCCGGGCTGCGCCGGGCGATCGCCGCCCATTATGCCGATCACTACGGGATCGAAGTGCCTGATTCGCGCATCGCGGTGACCACCGGCTCCTCGGCCGCCTTCAACCTCGCCTTCCTTGCCATGTTCGACGCCGGCGACAGGGTGGCGATCGCCGCGCCCGGATACCCGGCCTACCGCAACATCATGGGCGCGCTCGGCCTCGACGTGGTCGAGATCGAGCTGGACGGCGCGGCCTATCTGCATGCCGATCACCTCAGGCAGGCGCACGCCGACAAGCCGCTGAAGGGCGTGCTCTTCGCGAGCCCGGCCAATCCGACCGGAGCGGTGGTGCCGCCGGCCGAACTCAAGGCGCTCGTCGACACGGCGCGCGAGCTCGGCATCGCGGTGATCTCCGACGAGATCTACCATCGCCTCGCCTATGGCGCGCCGGACGTGACCGCGCTCGCCTATGACCAGGACGTCACCGTCATCAACTCCTTCTCGAAATACTATTGCATGACCGGCTGGCGCATCGGCTGGATGGTGCTGCCGGAGCGCCTGGTGCGGCCGGTCGAGCGCATCGCCCAGTCGCTCTACATCTCCGCGCCGGAGCTGTCGCAGGTGGCGGCCATCGAGGCGTTCAACGCCACCGACGAGTTGGAGGCGGTGAAGGCGCGCTATGCCTGGAACCGCGAACTCCTGGAGGTGCGGCTGCCCGCGCTGGGCTTCAGCTTCGCCGCGCCGATGGATGGCGCTTTCTACGCATTCTGCGATGTCTCGCGGCTGACCAACGACAGCATGGAGTTTGCGCGCCGCATGCTTGCCGAGGCGCATGTCGCGGCGACGCCAGGGCGCGACTTCGATACGCTCGCCGGCCACCGTACCATGCGCTTCTCCTATGCCGGCAGCGATGACGAGATGGTCGAGGCGATGAACCGGCTGGAACGCTGGCTGCGGTGACCTCGAACGCTGGCTGCGCCTACAGCTAGTTCGTGCTTGAGATTGCTGTTGTGGCGTTGGTCCCAAACAACCGAGCAAGCGACGCCACCCCCAGGATGGACAATGCGACCACGCCGATGAGGCCCGATGAGGGCACCGTGCATGTTTCCTTCATTGTGATGGAAAGTCAATTGTTGCGAGATCATTGGGATCGGATAGATGAAGCGTTCATATATGCATAATAGACTATTGTTATTGGCTCGGCGGAGAGGCAACCGCCGTCGCGGCGGCTGTGTTTAGCGGGTTGTCTGCAGCATGGGTGGGCCGCAGAACTTCTGGCCCACTTCCGGATGGAAGCCGGCCAGGTGCATCTTCGGACGGCAGCCTCGCGATGTCGAAGCAGGCGATCGCCTGTTCCTCGCAAGTGACCACCAGCAACTGGCCGCTGGCGTCGATGTCCAGCCCCTTGGGGCCGCCCTCCTGCGGGTTGTTGCGCCCCTTCAGAAAGGTCTCCTGGCTCATCACGACGAGCGAAAGGCTCTTGTTTCGCTCGCCGCTCCAATCGCCGTCCGCGGCGTCATAGGCAACCACATGCGGGCTGCCGGCGTCGGCGACGAACGGGCGCCTGCCGTCGGGCGTAAAACGCAGACCGTGCGGATAGCTGACGCCATGGAGGGTGCCGACGGCGGCCGAGAGCCTTGCGATTGTCGAAAATGAGGACGGTGTGGGTGTTGTGGTTGCTGACGGCGATCCAAGCAATGCCGCCGATTCTATCTGCAGATAGTCCTTGATCCGAAGGGTCGCGGAGGCGGCCGTGCGATCGATCTCGAGGTCCAGGAGCAGGCACGTGCTCTTGCCGAAGCCGGCGATGGCCAGGCGCCGGTTGCTCGGCGAAAAGCGAATGTCCTCGGTACGTCCGAGCCTGGCAAGCACCGGCTCCACGGGTCGCTCGATGACGATCGGAACTGAGATGGCGCATCCGTCGATCATTGGCCCTCCGGAGCTTCTCGGCTCTCGATACGCGCGATTCTGGCGGGAGCCAAGCTGCACGACGGTGATCGCGCTGCGCAGAGGCTGCGAAACCAAGAAAGAAGGGTTTGGGAATGCTCGACTGAGCAGATGGCTCCCCGGGCCGGATTCGAACCAGCGACCAACCGGTTAACAGCCGGTTGCTCTACCACTGAGCTACCGGGGAAGAGCGCTCTCGTGTGAACGAGGCGGCGTATAGCAAACGGTTTTGCGATTTGCAAAGCGGTAATCTGGTTTTTTTGGAAGTTTTTCACTGCCGCTTTTCTGGTATTTGCCGGCAGGTACCCTCATATGACCCGTTCCGGCGGCTGGAGTGACCCGTTCCGGCGGCTGGAGCGGCCGAATGCGGCCAGCGGGCGAAGCACGTTTTGCCGGCAACGAGGTGCGATGAAGCAGGGGCAACACCAGAAGCGGAAGATCTCGGTCCTCGGACGTGAGTTCGCCATGCCGCAGTCGCGCGGCGTGCGCATCGCGCTCGGCGTGGCGTTGTGCATCTTCGGCCTGCTCGGCTTCCTGCCGGTGCTCGGCTTCTGGATGATTCCGCTCGGGCTGCTCATCCTGTCGCACGAATTCCACGTCGTGCGCCGCGGGCGCCGTCGGCTGATCATATGGTGGGAGCGCCGCCGGCGCTCGGGCAACTGAGCGAAGACCATGTTGCCGCCCCGCGGGCGCCGTGGAGGCGGAGGACTGCAAAAGGCTGGAGAAAGAGTCTTCCCCCCGCTTGACGCAAGAATCCTGGCAACCTATTGGAGCCGTGTAGACGCCCGAAGCGGCGAGGCCTCGTGGCGGAGTGGTTACGCAGAGGACTGCAAATCCTTGCACCCCGGTTCGATTCCGGGCGAGGCCTCCATTCTGCCACACTGTGGCAGATACGTCGCTGGTTTCATTGGCGGATTTTTTGGCCGACTGGTCCGAAATCTCTACTCAGCCGTCGAAGTTGGCAGAATTTTCCCGACATTGCCCCGACCGATGCCATCGATATCAACCACGAAGACGCGTCGCGGTCGGTTCGCGATTCTCGGTGAAGCTCGTCACCTCAGCCGGGGCGGCCGTTACGGCTCATCGCGTGGCATTGACGCTGGCCTAGAGGAAGCGACGACCATAGGGATGGTCCTTCAGTTCGCAACGGCGGACCGCAGCGAATCGTCGAAGTTTTTCGAAACGCCGCTTCGAAACTCGAGCGTTGAGGCGTGATGAGATTTGGCTCAACGACTACTTGGACGCGCATGGGCCGTTGGCTCCACCCGCTTTTGCTCGCAGCTGGTTGGAGATGGTTTTTGACGGGAGTGCCCAGCCCGGCAGCAGTCCGCCGTCTCCAACGCTCCCAAAGATTGCGAAGAACTCATTGATGACGAAACACGATGTCGCCCTTCTCGATCTTGGTCATCTGAAGCCTCCCTGGCACGCCTGCTTGCCGGCAGGGGCTTGCAAGCCCGCTGTCCGGCAAGGTCAAGAGCCCGGAGGATCAGCCCTGCCGCCGGGCACTGCTTGCCAAGGTGATGCGCATCGACAGGCAGGGGGCGCTGGAAAGCATCTCGGGAGGCAAGCCGCATCAAGGCCGATGGCGTCGCCGGGCCGGAGACTTTTCGCCACCTCGAGGCACTGTTGGGCTGTCAGGGCTTGACCGCGACGCGGGAGGCTAAGGAATGTGGTTGGTGGAGGCGCCCGCGAGTCGTTCGAACAGGCCGCCGCTGGCAAGCTGTTCGATTTTGAAACCGGCACCTGTCAGCGCCGATGGATTGCGCCGCATGGTCAGCACCTCGCTATTCGGCGCGCAGGTAGGACGTCAGCGGATCAAGCGGGCATCGACGCGCCCCTTTAGGCGTCGGGGACCCTCGTATTGGCTAGCGAGAGTTTCCGTCCGAGGCTTGCCGCTGCGGAATTGCCTGCCATCGAGTCTGCGCCAAGACTAGAAATACGCTGGTATCCAAAGGCGTCGAAATCTGGCGCGTAGAGGTGATTGGCGATGTCAACGCATTCGGTATCGTAGAACGATTGGAAATCTTCGCGCTCCTTGGGAGACATTTCGACGTCGTGTGGAATGGAGCGGGGCGTGTCAATGTTGAGGTGCAAGAACAGTTTGGCGATGCTTTTGCCCAGATCCTCGAAGTATCCAATCTGAACGTTTTCAAGTGTAGATCCACCAAAGAATGCAGTTTGTGGTGCGCGCCCCCAATAATCCTCACCGCAGCTCAACAAGAAGCGAAGGTATGATTTGAAATCCGCTTGCGGAAATTTTTCGGCAAACTCTTGGCCGAGAGAAGTGTTAGCATGGCGGTAGAAGTTATTCCAGATCGACAGCGTCCACGTGTAAGGATCGCGGACAAATGCGAAGATCGTATGATTTGGGTCGAGGCCACGCTCTATGAGCCTCAACCTTGATTCAGGAGTGTACCAGGCATGTTGCAGACCTTCGAAGTGCCAGGCGTCTTGCCAACCGTCGCCTGCGCAGGTGTTGTGGCCCGATCGAAATCGTGGGTTGGTGTAAGGGGCCAAGAGTCGGGTGAGCGATGAGCCGCCGGTCTTGTATATGTGGACGAAAACGGCGCGGTGCCTTGGCAGTACGATCAATGCCCTTGGAGTCCTTCGTGCGGCAACGCATCTGCCGGATTGTCTTCGATTGCCTTAATTGTCGGGGCGATTTTCGCTATCAGGGCTTCAACCGATGGATTGGGATTCCACCCGAGCCGTTCTCGTGAATGCGACGGATCCAGCACCGCATAAGGCAAATCAAAAGGTCGCGCTGCGGCCATGATGTAGTTGATCCTTCGACCCAACAACCGCTCGACCGCGTTGATCACGTCGAGCTCCGTAGTGGCTCGCCCGGTGCCGATATTGAATACGCCCCGTGTTCCTTGACCCGTCGTGGCCAACCGCAGCAGAAGCGCTGCTAGGTCGTCGACATCAAAGTAATCTCTGGCGTTTTTGCCTTCCCCGAAAATCTTCAACTCTGTGTCTTGCAATGCGGCCTGGACGGCAGCGCTAACGAACCCGTGTCGGCGGCCGACTTGCCATCGACCGACCGGATTGGCGATACGAAGAATCGAAATAGCTGTCCCATGCGTTCGACCATAGAACTCGAGCGCTTGCTCGATCAGATGTTTTCCAAGGGCGTAGGCCGTGGGCGGACTAGCTGGAGCGCTCTCCGGAATCGGCCTGGTATGACCGCCCCCATAAATCTGGCCACCGCTTGATGCAAAGATGATGCTGCATCGAGGGTTGACCTCGATCACTTGCCCAATTGTCCTTGTCACCGGGACCACATCGTGCGCTATCTCGTAGGTCGGGCTGTTCCAACTCGTGCCGGGCTTGCTGCGTGCGCCGAGGTGGATGACAGAGGTCGCCGTTGCCACATGCTCCCACAGGTGCTCGTCAGATAGGGTGAACGCCTGCACAGATGGCGCGAACTTGGCCAAGAAAGTGCGGTCCGGCGACACCGAGGCCACAACCGTTTGTATCCCGCTGCTATACAGATGCTCACAAAGGTGTCGCCCGATGAAGCCGGTTCCGCCGAAGATGCAGACCTTAGGTTGCATGTCGCATGCCTAATTCTCAATGTCCCAGTCTGATTCTTGTTCCGATTCATGCAGATGGTTTTCAAAGAATGACTTTGGGGCGCTTCGTCAACCCTGAACGAACGAATGCGTTTTCAACATATATATATGGAACGAATATTCTTTTTACCGGGTTTGTCTTTTTGCTGCGCTAGCCTGTGAGGCTGCATCGCTTGCCTTGACAAGGGCCATCACCTAATAGCGTCGCTTGCAACGGATGTCGGAGGCAGATTGATGGTCATGAAACTCACCGCGGAGCAGAGCGCGTGGTTTGCGCGAATGCGCGCCGAATGGTTCGAAGTCATGAAGCCATTCGATGGTTACGGGCCAAGCGCACTCTTCCAGCCTCTTCCGATCTTGCCATCACAGCGTTTTGCAGATTGCCGGGTACTTGCAAGCAGGCAGGACGTGCTATCGCTGCTGCCTAAAGGGGGGCGAGTTGCTGAAGTTGGGACGCAGGAGGGGCGATTTGCCGACCTGATCGTTCAGATCAATCAGCCTTCGGAAATCCATCTGTTCGACATCGACTTTGCGCCGCTCCATCGGCGGGAGGACGCACATCTGTTAAAATCAGCCATTTTGCACGAAGGCGACTCTTCAACAATGTTGTCCAGATTGCCCGACGATCATTTTGATTGGATCTACATTGATGGCGACCACAGCTATGCGGGCGTTGTGCGAGACATCGAAATTGCTCGTACCAAAGTGAAGCCCGGGGGCTATTTGGTATTTAACGACTTCGTCATGTGGAGCCCCGTGGAGTGCGCAGAATATGGGGTGCCGCAAGCGGTCTGTGAGTTGAGCCAGAATTTTGGGTTTGAGTTCAAGTATTTCGCGCTCCATCCACTGATGTATTGCGACGTGACGCTCCAGCGCCCTGCTTCCTAGAGTAAGGCATACAGTAACGTTGAGCATGGATGGGTGAAGTGGCAATGAAAAACGCTTCAATCGTCGGGGCGTTCTCTCCATTCGATTTCGTACCGGAAAAGAACTTTGGAGCCGGTGGCGGGGCGAGGACGCTGGTCGAGACCGATCGACAGTATTCCGATCAGTCTGTTGTCTGGCAGCGTGATGTCTATGAGTTTGCTCGTGAGGCCTGCGAGGAGCAAGAGGCGCTCAGGGTTGTCGACTTCGGTGCCGGCGCTGGGCACAAGTTTATTGACGCCTTCAAAGGGAGGCGTCTCAAGCGGGTCCAGATCGATTGGGACGATCGTAGAGAGGCTGTTCTTGACGAGGATGCGGCTGAGAAAGGCCGCTTCATCGAGGCTGATTTCGAGGCTCCGGCGGACCTAGAAAGGATCGCCAACGATCTGGGTGATGATGATTGCCCAACAGTTTTTCTGCTCTCCGACGTCATCGAGCATCTGTCCGATCCCAGGCCGATTCTCTCGTTATTGCGACGGTTGCTAAGGCAAGACTCGCGCAATCGGCTGGTAATATCCACCCCTGACCGAGAGCGCATCGACGGGTTGCATTCGTCGCGCGCCCCCGACAATCTGGGACATGTCAGGCAATGGACGTTGAACGAGTTTGGGCTCGCGCTCCAAGCGGCAGGGTTTCAGGTCTGCCGCATCGGCCACGTTCCGCAGAACAACTTCGATAGTCTAGACAGGACAGTGCTTGCCGAGGTGCGATGCGACGATGAGGCTTACGCTGCCTATCTGCAATCTTGCGGGCTGCCACAAGCCAGCGATCATCTCGTAATTACGAGCGAGCACGCCGACTGTTTGGCAACTGGTGGAATCGGGACATATCACCGGTTTGTAACCACGGTGGCCGGGCAGAGGCCGCTGTATCTTTTCGCTGGCGCGCATGGGCTTCCGGCCGAGTGGTCTTCTTTCGTCCGCTCCAAAGGCTGGCTGCATGTCGCTGATTTTGGCCAAGACAAGGCCGCTGTACAAAGCCTCGATCCCGATGAAGTGCTGCGGGCAACCCTGCATGCGCTATTTATCTACGACACGATTCGGCTGGTCGAATTTCAAGACTTTCAGGGCTTGGGGTCGAGGGTGGCGCAGGCAAAGCGAGCTGGGCTAATCTCGCCGCTGGTAACCGTGGTTGCAGATGCGCATGGCAGCCATTTCTATCTCGAGAACGCATTGGGGAAACTCGACCAAGCGGGCAGCCTGCAGGTCCACGCACATGAGAGGGTGTCTCTCGAACAGGCCGACGCCGTCATCTTTGCATCCAGGTTCGCAGAGGATCTGTACGTGTCGAAGCAGGGCCTCGTTCTGCGAGATATTGTGCGTCAAGCGTACCCGATCCGCTTACGAGATCATCAACGATCGGATTTGCAAAGAGGACCTATCGATACCCTTGTCTTCTATGGCAAGCAGACGCCTCAAAAGGGATATCCTGAGTTCTGTGATGCCGTAGTTGAACTATTTGAGCGCCCCGAGTTCGCTGACGCTGCGCGTCACATCACGCGAGTCGTTTTGATGGGGGTGACCTCTCCTGACTCTCGACTAACGGGTCTTTCCGGGGTCGCTGTTACGCATGGATCCTTCGATCGCCAGTCGGCCGTCGCGAAATTGCGTGACTGTGCGGCGGGGGCGTTGGTGGTGCTCCCATACAAGGCAGACAATCATCCCCTGTCCATCTACGAGGTGGTCGATTCTGATTGCCAATTACTTGCATATGCAACAGGGGGGATCCCGGAAGTCGTACCCACTGAGTTGCATGAGGCCTTGCTCTGTAAGCCAAATGTCCGCTCACTTGCTTCGGCCATGGCCAAGGCGGTGCGTACGCCGTTTTGGGATCGTTGCCGTCTTCTCGACCGGACGTTCGAACTCTTTCAGCATCAATGCGTGCAACAGACAAATGATTTCGTTGAGACCATCGCACAATTGAAGGCTCGCGGCCGGGCGCCGGAAAGACGGCCGCGGGGTTCGGTTAGTCTGGTTGTCCCAAACTTAAATGGCGAACAGCATTTCTTCGACGACCTTGCCCTTGGCGTGCGCAACTCCTTCCATCGGCCAGAGCACGTATATTTCGTTGATGACGGATCTGATGAACTGGGCAAAACGCGCCTCGAGGAGGGGGCGGCCAAGGTTGCACCTGTTCCGTACACGACGATCTTCAACGCTGAAAACAAAGGACTGGCTGCGACGCGCAACATTGGTATTGCCCAAGTGCAGACGCCATATGTTTGCGCTCACGACAACGACAATATCATCTTAAATGCCTACCTTGGTCTGGCTTGCCGCATACTGGATGAGAATCCTGATGTTGCTGCGGTCACGGCCTACCACCACGCTTTCGTTGATGGTAGCGAGTGGAAAATTCGTCGAGCGCAGTGGGATTATCACTATAATCCGGTCGGACAGGATATGGGGCTCGGCCTTCGAGAGAACGTTTTTGGCGACGCCCTGGCGGTCTATCGGGTCGAGGCACTGCGCTCGCTCGGCGGCTGGGATGGAACCTCCAAGGGCCTCTGGGAGGACTGGCAACTATTTCTGCGAATGACGGCGGCTGGCATGAAAGTGGCGGTGATCCCGCTCCCGATGTTTCTTTACCGCCTTCGCCCGAACTCCATGTTGAAGACCTATGATCGTTTGCCAGGGGAACTCCGGCTGGCTAGGTCTTTGGGGCTCCCCGTCGCCGATGCAATCAGCGTCATCCGCTCGCTCTCGCACGCGCTTGGTCAAGGCGATGGGGCTGGCTCATCTGATTTCGGCCCTTACAACGCGATGATGCAGGACCTGGCGTCGAAGGCGCTAAGGCGGTTGGACGCGGAACAAGTGGCCTTTTTCGGCCTCAAGCGCCTTGTTTCCAAGGGTGTGGCGGGGAAATCACTGTCGATTGTCGCGCCGAAACGCAGCCCGCGTATCAACGATCGCCGCCTGATTGAGATATGCGGATTATATGATGAGGACTGGTATAGAGCTCGTAATCCGGACCTAGTTGGGTGGAAGGGCGACTTGATTGACCACTATCTGCATCATGGCGGGATCGAGGGGCGTTGTCCGGGGCCGCATTTCGACGGCTGCTGGTATTTGTGGCGTTACTCTGACGTCAAAGACGCCAAGCTGAACCCGCTAATCCACTACCTTCGCTACGGCGCTGCCGAAGGACGACTTGTTCAAAGCACTTCTTAGGCTGCCCTCAGCGCCGGGTCGCCTATGTCGACCGTCGAGGTGTTGGCTGTTTGACTGGGAGCGACCGCTCGACGATGCGCCGCGGCATCAAGTGCCATTCGGCCCTAGCCGCTGCCGGGCGGTGGGCCAGCCGAAGTTCGGCCGCATCCAACGCCAGTATCGGCAGCGAGCAGGGTGTGGCAGCGGGCCGCCTAAGTCCTTGATTGACTGTGGTGGCGTTTTTTGCCACACCGCGCGCTAAGTTGTTGCCCGAATTTGGTTGACGGCGCCTGGGCGAGGCCTCCAGCTTCCTCGGCACCGCCGCCGGGGTTCCCATTTCGGGCGCATTGGCATTGCGCATCTCGCGCCGAAGGCGGGCCGGTTAAGACATGAACGCTGATTTTTCCGAACTTCGCGTGAAGATGGTGGACGGCCAGGTCCGCACCACTGACGTCACCGATGCCCGCATCCTGTCGGCCATGCTGGCGGTGCCGCGCGAGGCGTTCGTCGACAACGGCCTGCGCCAGCTCGCCTATATCGACGAGGACCTGCGCTACGCCTCGACCGGCGACAGCGGCGAACCGCGCTACCTGATGGAGCCGTCTCCCTTCGCCAAGCTCGCCCAG
Organism: Aminobacter sp. BE322; assembly: GCF_050433525.1. Lineage (NCBI taxonomy): Bacteria > Pseudomonadati > Pseudomonadota > Alphaproteobacteria > Hyphomicrobiales > Phyllobacteriaceae > Aminobacter > Aminobacter sp. BE322. The sequence goes on from NZ_JBNPXB010000007.1 coordinate 78,728, forward strand.
CTCGCCGAGGTGCAGGCGGGCGACTTCGTGCTCGATGTCGGCTGCGCTACCGGCTACTCGTCGGCGGTGCTGTCGCGTCTGGCCAGCTCGGTCGTGGCGCTCGAGGTCGATCCGGCGCTCGCCGCCAAGGCCACTTCGACGCTTGCCTCGCTCGGCTACGACAATGTCGTCGTCGTTTCCGGCCCGCTCCAGGACGGCTATCCGTCGGAGGCTCCCTACGACGTCATCTTCGTCGGCGGCAGCGCCGAGCAGGTGCCCGATGCGCTCCTGTCCCAGCTCAAGGAGGGCGGCCGCCTGGTCGTAGTCGAGGGACATGGCAATGCCGGCGTGGCGCGTCTCTTCGTCAAGGCGGCCGGCACCGTGACGGCCCGCCGGGCCTTCAATGCGGCAGTTAAGCCACTGCCGGGCTTCAATCGTACACGCGAATTTGAGTTCTGACCGGCTTTTTCTTGCGGTGCACAGCGCGCCGTGATGATCTAAGAACCGGACGAGTGTGCCTGATTCTTGACCTCTTTGGTTGGGATTAGGCACGTTGAGCCGGTTTTCCGTGAAGGCTTCAGCCAGCCTTCCGGCAGATCGCCGCAGAACGAATGAGGGACGCGTAGTGTCGTTATTCCGCAAGAGCTTTTTGGCCATGGCCTTGGTTTCAGCCACGGCACTGTCGCCGTTGTCGGCTTCGGCCGAAACGATCCTCGGCGCCTTGTCCAAGGCCTATCAGAACAATTCGCAGCTCAATTCGGCGCGTGCCGGCGTGCGCGTCACCGACGAGAACGTCGCCATCGCCAAGTCGGGCTGGCGCCCGACGGTGAACGGCTCGGCCGGCATCGACTATCAGACCACCAGGCGCAATGCCACGACGAACCTGACGACGGGGTCGTTCGGCGTCGAGATCCGCCAGTCGCTGTTCGACGGCTTCCAGACCAAGAACAACGTCGCGGCGGCCGAGGCGCGCGTGCGGGCCTCGAACGAGAGCCTGCGCAACACCGAGCAGAACATCCTGTTCAACGCGGCAAGCGCCTACATGGACGTGATCCGCGACCGCCAGGTGGCCGCGCTGACCGAGCGCAACCTGCAGTTCCTGACCGAGCAGGCGCGCGCCGCGCGCTCGCGCTTCGACGTGGGCGAGGGGACCCGCACCGACGTGGCCCAGGCCGACGCCTCGCGTTCGGCCGCGCTGGCGCAGCTGAGCGCGGCGCGGGCGCAGGCGCTGTCGAGCGCCGCCATCTACCGCCAGATCGTCGGCGACGAGCCGAAGAACCTGAAGGCGGCCTCTCCGCTCGGCAGGCTCCTGCCAAAGAGCCTCGATTCCGCCGGTGCGCTGGCGGCTGAAGCGCACCCGGCGATCCTCGCCACCGAATACCTGGTCGACGCGGCGGGCTTCTCCGTGAAGTCGGCGGAGGGAGCCCTGCTGCCGCAGGTGTCGGCTTCGGCGGGCGTGTCGCAGATCTATCGTGACAGCGCACCGAACAGCGGATCTTCACCGGACGGCTGGTCGACCTCTGCCAGCATCGGCGCGACGCTGACGGTGCCGATCTACCAGGGCGGCCGTGCTTCGGCGCAGGTGCGCCAGTCCAAGGAATCGCTCGGCCAGGCCCGCATCGAGGTCGATGTCAGCCGCGACCAGGTGCGCGCGGCCGTCACCTCCGCCTGGACGCAGTACACTGCGGCGCGCGAGAGCGTGTCGGCAAACCGCGAGCTGGTGTCGGCGGCGCAGCTGGCGCTCAACGGCGTCATCGAGGAGCGCAATGTCGGCCAGCGCACGACGCTCGACGTGCTCAACGCCCAGGCCGACGTCATCAGCGCGCAGATCAACCTGGCGACGTCGGAGCGCGACGTGGTGGTGGCGAGCTACGCCATCCTGTCGGCCACGGGGCGCCTGTCGGTCGAAAGGCTCGGCCTGCAGGTGACCAAGTACGATCCGAAGGAGCACTACAACGCCGTCAAGGACAAGTGGATCGGCCTGAGGACGCCCGACGGCCGCTGATACGGCCGCACAGCAAGAAATCTCGAACGGGCGCGCGCTCTGACGGAGCGGGCGCCCGTCGTCGTTTCCGGCCTGAGGCAACGGATCGTTAATCTGTTGAAATCGCCGTGGCCGGCCGAAAGGGGATTCTCGAAGGGGAATCGGTGGGTTACGCTGAAAGCCTGATTCGAAGCCCGTTTCGGCGGGCGGGAATGTAACCGGTCACAAAGGCGGCGGATGTGACGATGGCCCAGCCCAGCACTGTTCAACGCGAGCCCTCGATGGAGGAGATTCTCGCCTCCATCCGCAGGATCATCGAAGACAACGACGGCGGAAAGCGCCCGACGATCGACTTCGAGCAGGCGAAGCCGGAGCCGGAGGATGTGCGCGGCGAGCGCAACGTCATCGAGGTCGAGGCCTTCAGGGCCGAACTCCAGGCTGCCAGGCCAACGCCGGAGGTGAAGGCGGAGGTTGCTCCGCCCGCCAAGCCCGCGGTGCAGGACTCCCGCGTTGGTTGGCCGTCCGCCGAGCCGGTGAAGCCGGCCGCGACCGAGACCAGCGCGCCGAGGATCGAGGCGACCGTTCCAGCGCGGCCGGTCGCCGCGAGCTGGTCGCCTTCGCCGACCCGGGCCGTCGAGCAGATGGAGCAGCTGGCCGGCCCGGCGCCCGTCGCCGCTGTCGCACCGGCTCCGGCCGGCAATCTCGTCGAGCAACCGGCCGCTCCGGAGCCGATGGCGACGAAGCCGGCACTGATCTCGGATGTCGCGGGGCGCCAGGTTTCGGCCGCGTTCGGCGAGCTGAACGGCGCCTACGCCGCGCGCAGCCGCATGTCGTTCGACGAGATCGCGGCCGAGATGATGCGGCCGATGCTGCAGGACTGGCTCGACAACAACCTGCCCACGCTGGTGGAGAAGCTGGTGCGCGAGGAGATCGAGCGCATCGCGCGCGGCGCACAGTGATTTTTGAGGCACCGACCATGAAAGCGCCGCCTTCGGGCGGCGTTTTCGTTTCGGCAGCATGCCGGTGGCGCTGTTGACTTGACCGCACCCATCCGATTTACACCGGACAGAAAATCCGGACCGAACGGAACCAATTCCGATGCTTGAGAAGACCTACGACGCCAAGACCGTCGAGCCCAAGATTGCCAAGACGTGGGAAGAGGCGGACGCCTTCCGCGCGGGCGCCGGCGCCGCCGAAGGCGCCGAGCCCTTCACCATCGTGATCCCGCCGCCGAACGTGACCGGTTCGCTGCACATGGGGCATGCGCTCAACAACACGTTGCAGGACATCCTCGTCCGCTTCGAGCGCATGCGCGGCAAGAACGTGCTCTGGCAGCCGGGCATGGACCATGCCGGCATCGCCACGCAGATGGTGGTCGAGCGCAAGCTGATGGAAAGGCAGATCCATCGCCGCGACCTGACCCGCGAGCAGTTCGTCGACAAGGTGTGGGAGTGGAAGGCCGAGTCCGGCGGCATGATCTTCAACCAGCTCAAGCGGCTGGGCGCCTCCTGCGACTGGTCGCGCGAGCGCTTCACCATGGACGAGGGCCTGTCCAAGGCGGTCATCGAGGTCTTCGTCACGCTGCACAAGCAGGGCCTGATCTACAAGGACAAGCGCCTTGTGAACTGGGACCCCAAGCTTCTGACCGCGATCTCCGACCTCGAGGTCGAGCAGCACGAGGTCAACGGCAACCTCTGGCACTTCCGCTATCCGGTCGAGGGCGAGGTCTACGATCCGGAGAACCCCAGGACCTACATCACGGTTGCGACCACCCGTCCCGAGACGATGCTGGGCGACAGTGGGGTTGCCGTGCATCCCGAGGACGAGCGCTACAAGGCGCTGGTCGGCAGGAACGTCATCCTGCCGATCGTCGGGCGCAAGATCCCGGTCGTCGCCGATGAGTATTCCGATCCCGAGAAGGGCACGGGCGCGGTGAAGATCACGCCGGCGCACGACTTCAACGACTTCGAAGTCGGCAAGCGCCACGACCTGGCGCAGATCAACGTGCTGACGGTCGAGGCCAGGATCAACATCGTCGACAACGAGGATTTCCTCGCCGGCGCGGACCGTACCGAAATGCGCGAGGGCGTCTGGGCGCAACTGCAGGGCCTGGACCGCTTCGAGGCGCGCAAGCTGGTCGTCAGCCTCATGGAAGAGGGCGGGTTCCTCGACAAGATCGAGCCGCACAAGCACATGGTGCCGCATGGCGACCGCGGCGGCGTGCCGATCGAGCCCTTCCTCACCGACCAATGGTACGTCAACGCCGCCGAGATGGCCAAGCCGGCGATCAAGAGCGTGCGCGAGGGCCGCACCAACTTCGTGCCCAAGAACTGGGAGAAGACCTATTTCGACTGGATGGAGAACATCCAGCCCTGGTGCGTGTCGCGCCAGCTGTGGTGGGGGCATCAGATCCCGGCCTGGTATGGTCCCGACGGACAGGTCTTCGTCGAGCGCACCGAGGAGGAGGCGCTGGACGTCGCCGTCCAGCACTATCTCGCGCTCGAGGGCCCGTGGAAGGCCTGGGTCGAGGAGCAGCTCGAGAATTTCGAGCCGGGCAAGATCCTGACCCGCGACGAGGACGTGCTCGACACCTGGTTCTCGTCGGCGCTGTGGCCGTTCTCGACGCTCGGCTGGCCCGACAAGACGCCCGAGCTCGACACCTATTACCAGACCGACGTGCTGGTGACCGGCTTCGACATCATCTTCTTCTGGGTCGCCCGCATGATGATGATGGGCCTGCACTTCATGGAGGAGGAGCCGTTCCACACGGTCTACGTGCACGCGCTGGTCCGCGACAAGAACGGCCAGAAGATGTCGAAGTCGAAGGGTAACGTCATCGACCCGCTCGAACTGATCGACGAATATGGTGCCGACGCGCTGCGTTTCACGCTCGCCATCATGGCCGCGCAGGGCCGCGACGTGAAGCTCGACCCGGCGCGCATCGCCGGCTATCGCAATTTCGGCACGAAGCTCTGGAACGCCACCCGCTTCGCCGAGATGAACGGGGTCAAGCGCAACGACGACTTCTGGCTCAACGACGCCAAGCTGACCGTCAACCGCTGGATCCTGACCGAACTCACCCGCGCCTCGCGCGAGGTCACCGATGCGATCGCCACCTACCGCTTCAACGAGGCGGCGGGCGCTGCCTACCGCTTCGTCTGGAACACCTTCTGCGACTGGTATCTGGAACTGCTGAAGCCGATCTTCATGGGCGAGGACGAGGCCGCCAAGGCCGAGACCCAGGCGGTTGCAGCCTTCGTGCTCGACGAGGTCTACAAGCTGCTGCACCCGATGATGCCGTTCATGACGGAAGAGCTCTGGGCGCATACGGCGGGCGAGGGCAAGGAGCGGCCGTCGCTGCTGTGCCATGCCGCCTGGCCGTCGCCCGACTTCGAGGACGCCGAGGCAGCGGCCGAGATCAACTGGCTGGTCGACCTCGTTTCCGGCATCCGCTCGGTGCGCTCGGAGATGAACGTGCCGGTGGCGGCGATCGCCCCGCTGGTCTTCGTCGGGGCCAAGGCCGAGACGCTGGGGCGCCTGAAGCGGCACCAGTCGGCGATCGCCCGGCTGGCGCGCGTCGGCGAGATCACCCAGGCGGACGCCGCACCCAAGGGATCGGCGCAGATCGTCGCCGGCGAGGCCACGGCCTGCCTGCCGCTGGGCACGCTCATCGACCTGACGGCCGAGGCGGCGCGCCTGCAGAAGGAGCTCGCCAAGACGACCGAGGAGATCGCCCGGCTGCACAAGAAGCTGTCGAACGAAAAGTTCGTGGCCGGCGCTCCCGAGGAGATCGTTGCCGCCGAGCGCGAGAAGCTGGAAGACTACCGGCTGACCCAGCAGAAGCTCGACACGGCGCTTGCCCGGGTGCGCGAAGCCAGCTGACGATTCGACGTGGTGGCCTGCTGCAGCCTCAGGCTGCAGCAGGCCGGCGGCTGCCAGCAAAAGCGGCATGCCGCAGCGGAATTGTGGTCGCTGTAACCATTTTCCGCCCGATTGTTGCCAAAATGTAACAGCCGGCCGAAATACCCCAAAAATCGCGATTTCCGGAAGAACGCGGGCGGAAATTCCTGGAATTTCTTGCCCGACCAAATGCGGAATCGTCGAAATTGACGTTTCCGTAAGAGGAAAGCTTGGCGCGTCGGCGGGCGCGCAGGTCCGGCCTGTCGGCGTTGGCAAAAAATCAATGTTGCCCGACGACAATGAAGCCGTTCAATTCGGCTCACGAGCTTTTCGGGAGAGGACACCATGACCAACCTTCGTCTCAAGACGCTGCTGGGGGCAACGGCGCTGACGATGCTTGCCGCGGGCGCAGCACAGGCCGGCGGGTTTTCGCGAGGCGCGGCCGATACGGACATTCTCTTCGAGGAAGGGAACTTCAACCTGCGGACGGGCGTGACGATCGTCAGCCCGAGCCGCAAGTACACGTCGAATCCATCGGCGCCCCATCTCGTGGGGACGGATCCGTTCGAAACCTACGTCATCCCGTCGGCTGCGGTGAAGTTCAAGATATTCGACAACCTCAATTGCGCGGGCACCTACACCCAGCCGTTCGGCGGTTCCGGCGCCTGGGAGTTTCCCGGCACGTTGACGGGCAAGGTCAAGGAGGAGTTCGTCCTCAATGAATTCGGCGCGACCTGCGGCGTCAATTTCGACATGGGCAAGGGCCGCCTTTGGGTCCTGGGCGGCGTGTTTGCCGAGAACTTCGACTATGACCGGGCGAATGTGATGCAAGTGGCGCCGGGTGTTTATCGCCCGGTTACACTAACTTTGAATGGCACAGACGTCGGCTATCGCGTTGGACTTGCCTACGACATCACGGAGATCGCGCTGCGTGCGCAAGTCATGTATCGCTCCGGCACCTCCTACGGCGCGGAAGGTACCTTGACGACGCCGCTCGGTTCTATCCCTGCACTAGGTATCGGCGAAGTCCCGCAAAGCGTTGAAATGAAGCTTCAGTCCGGTGTTGCCCCCGGCTGGCTGGCCTATGGTTCGGTGAAGTGGACTGACTGGAGCGTCAACAAGACTCTGGATGTGGTTCGCACGAACGGCGCCATTATCAGCCGCAACGAATATTACTGGAAGGACGGCTGGACCGTCACCGGCGGCGTGGCGCATTCGTTCACCGACCGCATCGCCGGTACTGTCAGCCTGACCTGGGACCGTGGCGTCGGAACGGGCTACGACCATTCCAGCGATACTTACACGCTCGGCGTCGGCGGGTCGTTCAAGGACCAGTGGGGCGGCGAATTGCGGGCTGGCGTCGGCCTGTCGTACCTGACGTCCGCCGAGGAAACCAAGTATCCGAGCCCGTACAATCCAGCCGACAACTCGGCTGTCGACAGCGGCTGGGCGACCGCCGTCACTGCCTCCTACAAGGTCAAGTGGTAACCACCGCCGCTTCCACACGAAGCCGGGCCTCGCGCCCGGCTTTTTTGTTGCCCGCCGGTCGTTTGCGCTTCGGAAACCATGTGTGGCTCGCGCGCCACGGAATGTGACGATTCCGCAACACTTTTTCTCCATGCTTTCGGCTATGCGGCTGGAGAGGGCAATTGCCCATTTCCCGCCATAAACCCGGCGCACCCCGAAGAGGTCTTCGGACCGCGACAGGACCGTGGCGGAGACTCGACATGAGCCGCAATGGTGCGGCAGGGACGAAAATGGACGCCAAGGCGATCTTTACGGCCAAGCAGTCGGTCGGCCACCTCGCGGTGGTGCGGTTGCCTTTGCGCCGGCTTCGCCCGCATGGCCGTACTTTGGCCGAAAATTCAGGGCATCTTCGTTCGGGTGACGTCTCGGACCGTGCGCGCCTCGGCGCAGCAATGCGATCCGGGGCCGAGCCAGCGGAGAGGGCGAGTGACTGGAAGCCGTTTTCTGCCGGCCGCGGGCCGGAGGGAACGACATGGAATTATGCCCAATCCGTCGCGGCGAACCGCGACGGTGCGGTGGCCCACCTCGGTGGGGTGAAAGAAATGCATGGCCATGCGGGTCTCTGAGTTGGTTAGGATATCTGCGTATTCTGCGCTCGTCGCCGCCGCCCTTCTCGGCGCGGCCGGCAATGCGCTGGCCTTCGACGACAAGGTCTTCGACGACAAGACCGGGGTGAAGCCGCAGTCCAACCCGTGGGCCGTCTTCCAGTTCGGCTACTCCGCCTACAAGAACGGCCACAAGGACCAGGCCGTCGAGGCATATCGCTACGCGGCCGAAAACGGCCAGATCGGCGCCACCTGGAAGCTCGCGCGCATGTATGCCGAGGGCGACGGCGTCGCCCAGGACGACTACGAGGCCTTCAAGTTCTTCAACGAGATCGCCGAGCAGGATGTCGAACCCGGCTCGCCCGAGGAGAGCTATGTCTCGGACGCGCTGGTGGCGCTCGGCGGCTACATGAAGCAGGGCATTCCCGGTAGCCCGGTGGCGGCAGACCCGGTCGCGGCGCAGGAATATTACATGCGCGCCGCTGCCAACTACCGCAATCCGAACGCCCAGTTCGAGATGGGCAAGATGTTCCTGAACGGGGATGGCGGCGTCAAGGCATCCGTCCGGCAGGCCGGGCGGTGGCTGCAGCTGGCCGCCGAAAAGGGCCATGCCGGCGCCCAGGCGACGCTTGGCAACCTGCTGTTCCAGAGCGGCAAGGTAGTGCGCGGCCTCGCCATGATGACGGCCGCGCTGGAGCGAGCGACCCCTGTCGACCAGCCCTGGATCAGGGGCATGCAGGAGGAGGCCTTCGCGCTCGCCGACGAGTCCGACCGCCGCACGGCGATCTCGCTCGCAGAGGACATCCTCAAGAAGGGCAACCAGTAGGCTCGTCGAGGCGCGGCTCTGGGCGGCCTGGGCATAAGGCCCTGCGTGCCGGCCCGACTTCCAGACAATCGGTCCGGCTCAACATGGCTTGCCCGCAGGCGAGCCATTCCTGCAGCGTCATCTCAGGGCGTTTCCGTTTTTCTTCGAATCGCGAAAAACGCTCTATCTCTTTGTCTTGATGCGGTTCCTGACGGAAAATCGCTAAGCCGCCGCCAGGTCGAGGTGGACGGCCACGGGCACGTGGTCGGAGGGCTTTTCCCATGCGCGCACGTGCTTTTCGACCGATGCCGAGCCGAACCGGTTCGCAGCCTCGGGCGACAGCAGCAGATGATCGATGCGGATGCCGTTGTTCTTCTGCCAGGCGCCGGCCTGATAGTCCCAGAAGGTGTAGACGTCCGGCCTGTCGGTCACGGCACGGATCGCTTCGGTGAAGCCGAGGTTCTGCAGCCGGCGGAAGGCCTGGCGCGTTTCCGGCTGGAACAGGGCGTCGCCCAGCCATTGCTCCGGAAAACGGGCGTCGACGGCTTCCGGGATGACGTTGTAGTCGCCGGCGAGCACGAGTGCTTCCTCCAGCGCCAGCCGCTCGGCCGCCCACTTTTCCAGTCGCGCCATCCACGACAGCTTGTAGGGGAACTTATCCGAGCCGACCGGATTGCCGTTGGGCAGGTACAGTGAGACGACGCGCAGCGCGCCCTTGTCGGTCGAGAAGACGCCTTCGATAAAGCGCGACTGTTCGTCCGAATCATCTCCGGGCAGGCCGCGATTGACTTCGTCGAAGCGGAGCTTCGACAGTATTGCCACGCCATTGAAGCCTTTTTGGCCGTGTGTTTCGACATTGTAGCCGAGCGCTTCAGCTTCCAGTCGCGGGAACTGTTCGTCCACCGACTTGATTTCTTGCAGGCAGACGATGTCCGGATCGCTCTCCTTGAGCCAATGCAGCAAGTTGTCGATGCGGGCTCTTACGCCGTTGATATTCCAGGTCACGATCTTCATGAAAATCACGCGATTATTTCAAATAATTCTTGATAGCCGCTGAGGCCGTTCCAGACGATCCTGCATCATCCTTCGGAGGAAGGGAACCGGTTTCCTTTGGCATATTGGGACCGGTTGGCAAAAGGGGAACAATGCCATGTCAATCAGTCCACATCCTGTGGACGAGGTGCTGCCCGCGCCTCGTCTTGCTGCGCTCGGAATCCAGCATGTGCTGGTCATGTATGCCGGCGCAATCGCCGTGCCGCTCATCATCGGGCGCGCACTCAAGCTCGACCCTGAACAGGTCGCCTTCCTGATCTCCGCCGACCTGTTCGTCTGCGGCGTCGTCACCATCATCCAGTCGCTCGGCGCGACCCAGTGGTTTGGCATCAAGCTGCCGGTCATGATGGGCGTGACCTTCGCCGCCGTTGGCCCGATGGTGGCCATGGCCAACGCCAACCAGGGACCGGACGGCGCCCGCATGATCTTCGGCGCCATCATCGGCGCCGGCATCGTCTCGCTGCTGATCGCGCCGCTGGTCAGCCGCATGCTGCGCTTCTTCCCGCCGGTGGTCACGGGAACGATCATCGTCGTGATCGGCGCATCGCTGATGCGCATCGGCATCAACTGGATCTTCGGCAATCCGGTCGGTCCGACCGCGCCACGCATCGTGGCGCCCGAACATGCCGCCTGGCTGAAGTCGGTGACCGAGATGGCCGCCGCGACCGGCTCGACGATCCCGCCGATACCCGACAAGCTGGCGCTCGCAGCGACCGTGTCGAACGTCGCCTATGCGCCGCCCACCAACATCCTGATCTCGGCCATCGTGCTGGTGTCGATCCTGGCCATCGCCAAGTTCGGCAAGGGCTTCGTCGCCAACATCGCGGTCCTGCTCGGCATCGTCATCGGCGGCGTCATCACCGCGGCGCTGGGCATGATGAGCTTCGACAAGGTTGCATCGGCCGGTTGGTTCGAACTCGTCACGCCGCTGCGCTTCGGCATGCCGATCTTCGACCCGATCCTCATCGTCACCATGGTGCTGGTGATGATCGTCGTCATGATCGAATCCACCGGCATGTTCCTGGCACTCGGCGACATGACGGGCAAGAAGGTGACGCAGCCCATGCTCTCCGCGGGCCTGCGCACCGACGGCCTCGGCACGCTCATCGGCGGCCTGTTCAACACCTTCCCGTATACGAGCTTCTCGCAGAATGTCGGCCTGGTGGGCGTCACCGGCGTGAAGAGCCGCTTCGTCTGCGTCGCCGGCGGCGTGATCCTGATCTTCCTCGGCCTCGTGCCGAAGATGGGCGCGCTCGTCGAGGCCCTGCCGACCTTCGTGCTCGGCGGTGCGGGACTGGTGATGTTCGGCATGGTCGCGGCGACCGGCATCCGCATCTTGGCGAATGTCGACTTCAAGACCAACCGCAACAACCTGTTCGTCGTGGCGGTGTCGGTCGGCTTCGGCATGATCCCGCTCATCGCGCCCGACTTCAAGATGTGGCTGCCGCGCGGCATCCACCCGCTGATCGAGTCGGGCATCCTCCTGGCGTCGGTATCGGCCGTCGTGCTCAACGCCTTCTTCAACGGCACCAAGCTCGACGAAGCCGAGATCCGCGAAGCGGCGATGGCTTCGGAAGCGTGATCGTGCACAAATGAAACCGGAAAAGGCCGCCACAGGGCGGCCTTTTTCATTTCGGGCGCTGCCGGCGTCAGTCCGGCTTGCGCTCCACAAGGCCGATCGTGTTGCCGGCGGGATCCTTGAGGAAGGCCATCCATTCGCTTTCGCCGGCCGGGCCGAAGACGCCCGCTGTATCGCGGTGCATCAGCGCGGGTGCTGCGGTGAAGGCGATTCCATCGTCGGCTGCCTTCCGGTGGAAGGCCGCGAGATCGTCGATGTCGAGATAGACGGTGCCTTGCGGCACGCCGCCGGTGAAGAACAGGCGCACGTAGCCGACGACGATGAAGGCGATGCCGGGCGGATCGTAGCGGGCGTGCACGGGCAGGCCGAGCACGTCGAGCCAGAAGCCGAGCGTGGCGTCGATGTCCCGGCCGGCCGAGAGCGCAACCTGGCGGAGCGCTCGAGGCGGGCTCATGCTAGACTGAGAAGCTGGTGCCGCAGCCGCAGCCAGCGACCGCGTTGGGGTTCTTGATCTGGAACGACTGGCCCATCAGGTCGTCGACGAAATCGACCACCGAACCGCCCATGTAGACGAGCGACAGGTCGTCGATCAGCAGCGTCGCGCCATCCTTCTCGATGGCGATGTCGTCGGCGTTCGCGCTTTCGACGAGATCGAACTTGTAGGAGAAGCCGGAGCAGCCGCCGCCCTCGACCGAGATGCGCAGCGCCGTCTTGCCCGGCTCGCCGGCGACGATCTTGGCGATGCGCCTGGCTGCGGCGTCGGTCATCTCGACTTTCATTGCGGTCTTGGCATCTGCGCCCATTGGCGTCACCTTGCGTTCGGTTTCCCATGATAGGTATGAAGCGACCTGGGGCAAGTCAACTGGTGGGGAGCATGGACGGCGAGCGGCAACTTGGCGACATCGGCTTCGGCTATCGCCCGCGGGCGGCCTATGCCTGCGATCCGGCGCGCTCGCGCGGGCGCTTCGTCGACGAGGTCGAGAGCCCGACGCGCACGCCCTTCCAGCGCGACCGCGACCGCATCATCCATTCGACGGCCTTCCGCCGCCTCAAGCACAAGACCCAGGTGTTCGTCGCGCATGAGGGCGACCATTTCCGCACCCGGCTGACCCACACCATCGAGGTGGCGCAGATCGCGCGCGCGCTGGCCCGCGCGCTGCGCTGCGACGAGGACCTGGCCGAGGCGATCGCACTGGTGCATGACTTCGGCCACACGCCCTTCGGCCACACCGGCGAGGACGCGCTGAACGCCAGGATGGCCGCCTGGGGTGGCTTCGACCACAACGCCCAGTCGCTGCGCGTGGTGACCAAGCTCGAGCGGCGTTATGCCGAGTTCGACGGCCTCAACCTCACCTGGGAGACGCTGGAAGGGCTGGTCAAGCACAATGGCCCGCTGACCGACGCCACGGGCAAGGGGCTGAAGGGCCCTGTGCCGCAGGCGATCCTCGACTATTGCGAGCTTCACGACCTCGAACTCGATCGCTTTGCCAGCCTCGAGGCCCAGTGCGCGGCGATCGCCGACGACATCGCCTACAACACCCATGACATCGACGATGGGCTGAGGGCCGGGCTGCTGACGCTGGACATGCTGGGCGAAGTGGCGCTGCCGGCGAAGATCCTGCGCGGGGTGCGCGAGCGCTATCCGGCGCTGGATGCCGTGCGCACCGGCCACGAGTTGATGCGCCGGCAGATCACCATCTTCGTCGAGGACGTGATTTCGACGGCGGCGGCCAGGATCGAGCGCCTGAAGCCGCAAAGCGCCGACGAGGTGAGGGCGGCCGGCGAGGCGCTGGTGACGTTCTCCGACGAGATGACGGTGCTGGAGAAGGAGCTCAAGGCCTTCCTCTACCGCAACATGTATCGCCACCCCGAGGTGATGCGCGTGCGCGCCAACGCCGACACCATCGTGCGCGAGCTGTTCGATGCCTATTTCACCGATCCGCGCGCCATGCCCGAGGGCTGGCGCGAAGGGCTCGACCGCTGCGAGGAACGGGTCAAGGCGAGGGCGGTGGCCGATTTCCTGGCCGGCATGACCGACACCTATGCGGTCAAGGAGCACCGACGTTTGTTTGACCATACGCCCGATTTGGTTTAGGCCGGGCGCACTTTTTCCGGCATTCTTGCCGGTCGACACGCAATGCCATGCAGAGCCGAGCAGATGAACATTTTCGCCGATTTCAACGAGCGGATCACCAAAGCCGTCGAAGCGCTTGAATTGACTCCGAAAGATGGCGGTGCGCTCGACCTGACGCGCATTGCCGTGGAGCCGCCGCGCGACGCCAGCCACGGCGATCTTGCGACCAACGCGGCCATGGTGCTGGCAAAGCCGACCGGGCAGAACCCGCGGGCGCTGGCCGAACGGCTGGTTGCGGAACTCGCCAAGGATGCCGACGTCGCCACGGCCGAGGTCGCCGGACCCGGCTTCGTCAACCTCAGGCTCAAGGACGGTTTCTGGCAGAAGCACCTCGCCGGCCTGCTCGTGAGCGGCGCCGACTACGGCCGCTCGACCATCGGCAACAAGAAGCGCGTCAACGTCGAATATGTCTCGGCCAACCCGACCGGCCCGATGCATGTCGGCCATTGCCGCGGCGCGGTGGTGGGCGATGCGCTCGCCAACATCCTCGACTTCGCCGGTTACGACGTGACCAAGGAATATTACATCAACGACGCCGGCGTGCAGATCGACGTGCTCGGCCGTTCGGTGATGCTGCGCTATCGCGAGGCGCTGGGCGAGGCGATCGGCGACATCCCTGCCGGGCTCTATCCGGGCGACTATCTCGTGCCGGTCGGCCAGGCGCTGGCCAAGGAATTCGGTCCGAAACTGCTGGAGATGCCCGAGGACGAGGCGCTGGCCATCGTCAAGGAGCGCACCATCGACGCCATGATGGAGATGATCCGCGAGGATCTGGCGCTCCTCAACGTGCGCCACGAGGTGTTCTTCTCCGAGCGCACGCTGCATGCCGACAACGCCAAGGCGATCCGCTCGGCGATCAGCGACCTGACGCTCAAGGGCCACATCTACAAGGGCAAGCTGCCGCCTCCCAAGGGCGAGAAGCCGGACGAGTGGGAAGACCGCGAGCAGACGCTGTTCCGCTCGACCGAGGTCGGCGACGACATGGACCGGCCGCTGATCAAGTCGGATGGCTCGTTCACCTATTTCGCCGCCGACGTGGCCTACCTCAAGGACAAGGTCGATCGCGGCTTCGAGGAGCTGGTGTTCGTGCTCGGCGCCGACCATGGCGGCTACGTCAAGCGCATGGAGGCGCTGGCGCGAGCGGTGACTGGCGGGACGGTGAAGCTCGACGTGCTGCTGTGCCAGCTGGTCAAGCTGTTCCGCGACGGCGAGCCGGTGCGCATGTCCAAGCGGGCGGGGGAGTTCATTACCCTGCGCGAGGTGGTCGAGGAGGTTGGTCGCGATGCGATCCGCTTCATGATGCTCTACCGCAAGAGCGACGCGCCGCTGGACTTCGACTTCGCCAAGGTGACCGAGCAGTCCAAGGACAATCCGGTCTTCTACGTCCAGTACGCGTCCGCGCGCACCCATTCGGTGTTCCGGCAAGCCAGGGAGCAACTCGGCGACGTCGATCTCGGCCGCGTCAATCTCATGGCCCATGTCGACCGGCTGACCGACGAAGGCGAGATCGCGCTGGTGAAGAAGCTCGCGGAATATCCGCGGCTGATCGAGGCCGCGGCACAGTCGATGGAGCCGCACAGGCTGGCATTCTACCTCTACGACCTCGCCAGCACCTTCCACGGACACTGGAACCGTGGAACGGACAATCCCGACTTACGCTTTGTTAAGGTTAACGATCCAGAATTGACCTATGCCAGACTCGGGCTGGTGCAGGCTGTTTCGGACGTCTTGACGTCGGGCCTGGCGTTGATCGGAGCGGAAGCCCCCACCGAAATGCGCTAGGTTTCCTGGGATTTCCTGTCACCTTTTGCCCACATTGCGCTGGTAAGGGCCAACCTTACGCGATGTCTTCGGATGTCCGAAAAGTGCGAGTTCGGGAAAACTAATGGCAGACAGAACCCAGCTGAAGATCGCCGACAACAAGAATGATTTCGCCGACGAGGATCCGTTCGCTGAACTGACGCGGATCATGGGCTTCGACCCACGCCAGCCGGTGGTGCGCCAGGATTCCGGCGCGCCCACGGGACGTGCGGAGCCGGCGATGGACGACGATTTCGGCATCGACCTGGAAAAGGAACTGCTTGGCGAATTGGCCGGCGAGGACCTGGCGGCTGCGCCCGAACGCGAGGCGGCCGCGGCCTACGAGGAGCCGGCGGCGCCGCAGTTTGCCTCAGAGTCCGAATACGAGCCCTATACCGCCCAGGCCTATGCTGCCCAGGAGCCGGCCTACGGGCGAGCCCCGGAGCCCGAATTCGAGGCCGATGGCGCGTTCGACGACGCGGTCGCCGCCTCGTTCGACGAGGGCCTCGCGCTCGAGGACGGGCTGGTCGGGGCGCTCGAATACCAGACTGCGCCGCAGGTCGACCGTGAACAGCATGTCGCGTCGACAGTGGAAGCCGGCCAGGCGTTCGACGACGCACTGGATGAATCATTCGAACAGCATTTCACGCTCGAGGACGAGTTGCTGCCGGCCGAGGAGGCTGCCGCGCCGGTGGTCGAGGCGCAGCCCGTGTACGAGGCCCCGGCCGAGCCCGATCTCGACGTCGCTTTCGACGCCGCCCTGGCCGATGTCGACATGGATTTTGCGGTCCACGGCGACGTCGCCTATGCATCGGCGGAGAAGGATGAGGCAGTCTACGCCTCCACCGATGATGCCGGCCATGCGCCCGCGGATGAAACGGAAATGACCCTCGGCGGTTACGAGCCGGTCGAGACGACTGCCTATTCGGACGAAGACATGGCCGTGGAAACGCCTGCGGCGGCTCCGGTCGCACAGGCGCAGGACTATGACGAGTTCGAGCGCCGGCTGCAGGATGCCCTGACCGACGAGCCGGCCTACGAGGCACCGGTTGTCGCCGCTTCGGCCTACGAACCGGTCGCTATGCAGCAGGCCGAACCGGCAGCACAGCCGGCGCGCTCGGAAGACAGCCTCGAGGACGAACTCAACGCCTTGCTGGGCACCATGAGCAGCCAGGCCAGGGCTCTGTCCAATCCGGTCGTCGTGCCGCTTCGCCCGGTGGCCGAACCGGCCATGCCGGCGGACGCGCCAGCCCATTCCAAGTCGCTCTGGGCACCGGCACAGCCGGCCGAAATCGAGCCGCGGCCGGTCGAGACCGACTATGCCGTGGCTTCGGCGGCAGACGAGCCCGTCTACGCCGAGCCGACATACGCGGAACCGGCGTACGCCGAGCCGACCTACGATCGGCAGGCCGATGATGAAGTAAGCTTCGACGACGAGGCCTTCGACCTGGCGTTCGAACGCAGCAGCGAAGCCGAGGCAACCGCACCGGTCGAGCCGGTGGCGGCGCCGGTCCAGCCCGCGCCGGACCGTCCGCTCGCGGCTTCGCGTTACGAGCATGCCCGCAGCTGGGGGCTCGGCACGCCGGTGGCGCCGCGTTCGTCGCCGATGCCGGACTACTCTGGCTACAGGCCCCAGCTGGCAGTGCCGCAGCCCGTCGCCGCGGCGGTCGCCGCTCCGGTCGTGGCCAGCTACCAGGCGCCGCGTACCGAGGTTCCCGCCTACGAGCCGGAGATCGAGGCGACCGACGACATGCAGGACGACCTCGAAGCGGAACTCTTCGCGGCCGTTTCGGCGGTCGACGAAGCGCCCGACATCGAGACGGTCGACGTTCCCGAGAAGGCGATCGCGCTCGCCGACGACCTCGACATTCCCGAGCTGACGTTCGAGGACGAGACGCCGCCGGCTTCCGCCTACGACGATCTTGAGGGCGAGTTCTCCAGCCTGATGAACGAGATGCAGGCAGCCGAGCCGGCGCCGGCCCCGGCATCGTCAAGCTATGCGTCGAACCCTTACGCAGCCGGCTTCGATCGCCAGGCGCTGCGCGAGGCGACACCTGTGCGGCCGGCCGAATTTCCTGCCGCGGCAGCGACCGGCGCCATTGCCTCGGCCGCCGCAGCCTATGCCGGCAGCGACCGGTCCTTCGCAAGGGGCGGCGACCACTTTGCCGGCCACGGCGCGCGCACCGCACCGCAGGGACGCGAAGCGCCGCAGCCCGGGGAATCGCATGACGAGTTCGCCTTCGATCCGGATTTCGACGAGGCCATGGCAGCCTCCGACCTGCCCGGTTCGCCGGTTCCGGCCCGTCCTGCCCGTCGCGGCCTGATGATCGCGGCCATCGTCGGCGCGGTCGCCGTCGTTGGCGGTATCGGCGCGCTTGCCCTGTCGTTCGGCGGCAGCGACGGTGCCGACACCCCGGTCGTGCTCAAGGCCGATGACGGCCCGATGAAGGTCAGGCCCGAAAACCCGGGCGGTGCGATTGTCCCCAACCAGGACAACAAGGTTTATGACCGCGTCGCGGGCGGGAGCGCGACCGCCACGCCGACGCAAGAGAAGCTCGTGACCAACACTGAAGAGCCGATCGACGTCGTGGCCCAGGAAGCCGAGGCGCGTGCCAACGACAATGCCGCGGCAGGCCAAGAGCAGGCAGCCGCTCCGAAATCCGAGGACCGCGTTCAGCAGGCGATCGAGGCCGATCAGCCTGTGTCCGATGACGAGACCGCGGCTGTTGCACCGCGCAAGGTGCGCACCATGGTGGTGAGGCCCGACGGCTCACTGGTCCCCCGCGAAGACCCGGCTCCGGCACCGCAGGTGGCGGCGACCGAACCGGCCGATCCGGCACCGCAGCGCGTTGCCGAGCCTGGCGCCGGGGCGACCGGTACCGTTCCCGCCGCCGCCAAGCCGGCTCTCGCGCCGGTGGCCCCGGCAAGGCCTGCGCAGTCCGCCGAAACGCCTGCCAGCGCCCCGATCGCGCCGCAGCGCCCGTCCGAGCAGCCGGTCAACGTGGTTGGCGAGGTCAAGCCTGACCAGGTGGCGGCGCTTACGCCTGCGGCGTCCACGACTGCCGCGGCTGGCGCCTGGGCCATGCAGATCGCCTCGCAGCCGAGCGAAGAGGCGGCCAAGTCGACCTACCAGGACCTGCTGCGCCGCTACAACGGCGTGCTCAACGGCCGCGAGGTCAGCATCGTCAAGGCCGAGATCGCCGGCAAGGGCACCTTCTGGCGCGTTCGCGTGCCGGCCGGCACCCGCAACGATGCGGTGGCGCTGTGCGAAAGCTACAAGTCGGCCGGTGGCAACTGCTTCGTCTCGAAGTGACGCCCGGCAGACTGAGGCATCGATGGGGAACGGCGCGGCTCTGCTGCGCCGTTTTCATTTGCGTGCCGCGATCCGGCGCGATTCTATCCCTTGGCAAAAGGCGCTAAGCTTCCCGACATGACCGAATCAAAATCGATGATCCTGGGCTGTGCAGGCCTTTCGCTTACTCCCGAAGAAGTCGCGTTCTACCGGCGCGAACGGCCCTGGGGGTTCATCCTGTTTGCCCGCAACGTCAAGGAGCCGGAGCAGATCCGCGACCTGGTCGCGTCGATGCGCGACAGCGTGGGATGCCCGGAAGCCCCGGTGTTCATCGACCAGGAGGGCGGCCGGGTGCAGCGCCTGCGCCCGCCGCTGGCGCCCAACTATCCGGCTGGCGGGGCGCTCGGCGCGCTCTACCGGAGCGACCGCGAGGCGGGACTGAGGGCGGCCTGGCTGCACGCGCGGCTGCACGCCTTCGATCTGAGCCGCTACGGCATCACCGCAGATTGCCTTCCGGTGCTCGACGTCCCCGTGGAAGGGGCGAGCGACGTCATCGGCGCGCGCGCCTATGACCGCGACCCGGCCGTCGTGGCGGCTCTCGGCCTTGCCGCCGCCGAGGGCCTGCTTGCCGGCGGAGTGCTGCCAGTCATGAAGCACATCCCAGGCCATGGCCGGGCGACTGCGGACACGCATTTCGAGCTGCCCACGGTGCTTACGCCGCTCGACGAACTGCGCGCCCACGACTTCGCGCCGTTCAAGGCGCTCAACCACCTGCCGATCGCCATGACCGCGCACGTCATCTATAGTGCCGTCGATCCCGACGCGCCGGCCACGACTTCGCGCAAGGTGATCGAGGAGATCGTGCGCGGCGAGATCGCCTTCGACGGGCTTCTGGTCAGCGACGATACCTCGATGAAGGCACTTTCTGGGGATTTCCCGTCAAAGTCGGCGGCGATCCTTGCGGCAGGCGTCGATCTCGTCCTTCACTGCAACGGGGTGATGGAAGAGATGGAAGGCATCGCTTCGCGCGCCCTTCCGCTGGTTGGCAAGTCGCTGCAACGCGCCGAAGCGGCGCTCAAGGCGATCACGGCGGGCGACGGCCACGACGAAGCGTCGATCAGGGCAGAATTCGGTCACTATTTCGAGGCAGTTGCATAGCCTCTCAACCAGAAGGCGCGGATCTTGGCGGAAGCATTGGAAAGCAAGGCTGCAAAGCCAGCACCGATGGACCGCCTGTGGGCGGAAAACGCCGACGAGGACCGGACGACGGACGACCCTTCGCTGGTCGTCGACGTCGCCGGCTTCGAAGGGCCGCTCGACCTGCTCCTGCATCTCGCCCGCAGCCAGAGGGTCGACCTCTCGCGCATCTCGATCCTGGCTCTCGTGGAGCAGTATCTCAACTTCGTCTCCCAGGCGCGGGCGCTGCGGCTCGAACTCGCCGCCGACTACCTGGTCATGGCCGCCTGGCTCGCCTTCCTCAAGTCGAAGCTCCTGATCCCCAAGCAGCCGGGCGAAGAGGGCGAAAGCGGCGAGGAACTCGCGGCGGTGCTGCAGTTCCGGCTGAAGCGTCTCGAGGCGATGCGCGATGCGGCCGCCCGGCTCGTCAACCGCAATCGGCTCGGCCGCGACGTCTTTGCGCGCGGCGCACCCGAGATGGTCATCATCGACAAGCGCAACGAGTATTCGGCCTCGCTCTATGACCTCCTGAGCGCCTATGCCGGACAACGGCAGCGCCAGGCGATCACCAACGTGCAGATCGCCAGGCGCGGGGTGTGGTCGCTCAAGCAGGCGCGCGAGATACTGACCCGGCTGATCGGTCAGTTCAGCGACTGGACCTCGCTCGATCATTTCCTGATCCGCTACACGACCAACCCCGAGCAGCGGCCGACGGCGATCGCCAGTTCCTTTGCCGCGAGCCTCGAAATGGTGCGCGAGGGACATATCGAGATCAGGCAGCACGAACCTTTCTCGCCGATCTACCTGCGCGACCGCCAGCACGCCCGCAAGACCGAAGGTGCGTCATGACCGAAGGATCGAATGTCGTTCCGTTCTCTGTCGAGGACGAGGACGGCAAGACCGTCGAGATCAACCCCGCGGCCCGGCTGCATCTGGCGGAAGCCGTCCGCATGGCCGAAGCCATCGTCTTTGCCAGCGCCGAGCCGGTGAGCGAGCGCCAGCTCGTGCAGCGCCTGCCCGAAGGGGTGGACGTGCCCGCCGCCATGGCGGAACTGCAGCGCATCTACGAGCGGCGCGGCGTCAACCTGATCCGCGTCGCCGACGCCTGGGCGTTCCGCACCGCCGGCGATCTCGCCTTCCTGATGAGCCGCGACACCGTGCAGCAGAAGAAGCTGTCGCGTGCAGCACTCGAGGTGCTGTCGGTGATCGCCTACCACCAGCCGGTGACGCGCGCCGAGATCGAGGACATTCGCGGCGTCGAGACCTCCAAGGGTACGCTCGACACGCTGATGGAGACGGAATGGGTGCGCATGCGTGGCCGCCGCAAGACGCCGGGCAGGCCCGTGACCTACGGCACGACGGAAAAATTCCTCGACCATTTCGGCCTCGAGGAGATACGCGACCTGCCGGGCATCGAGGAACTGAAGGGGGCGGGACTGCTGTCGACGCGCATGCCGCCGGGCTTCTCCGTGCCGCTGCCGCCGGCCGACCCGGACCAGCTTGCCGAGGACGAGGATCCGCTGACGGACATCGATCTCGAGGAGCTTGGCCTGTTGACACCTCGTGCCACAGATGATTGACCGGCGCCGGTGAGGAACCGGCCTCGGAGGTTCATCCTGTGACGACCAACAAAGCCCAGACGACAGCGGCCCGCGTGACGGCGGGTGTGACCTTTGCAGCGCGTCTGGCGTTCGAGAACATCCGCCATTCCTTCGCCAACGGGGCCGAGACGCTGCGCGACCTGAGCCTTGCCGCCGAACCCGGCGAGGTGCTTTGCCTGCTCGGCCCCTCCGGCTCGGGCAAGACGACACTGCTCAGGATCGCCGCCGGCATAGAGGCGCAGAGCTCGGGCAGGGTGCTGCTCAATGGCAAGGAGATCGCCGGTCCGTCCGTGTTCCTGCCGCCGGAACAACGTTCGATCGGCCTGGTGTTCCAGGATTTCGCGCTGTTCCCGCATCTGACCATCGTCGACAATGTCCGCTTCGGGCTGACGGCGCTGTCGCGCGAGGAGGGCAGGCGCGAGGCGCTGATTGCGCTGTCGCGCGTCGGGCTGGAGCACTACGCCGACAACTATCCACATGCGCTGTCGGGTGGAGAGCAGCAGCGCGTGGCGCTCGCACGTGCGCTCGCCCCGAGACCGGCAGTCCTGCTCATGGACGAACCGTTCTCCGGCCTCGATTCACGTCTCAAGGATTCGGTGCGGGCCGAAACGCTCGCCATCCTGCGCGAAAGCCGCGCCACGGCCATCGTCGTCACCCACGACGCCGAAGAGGCGATGCGCATGGGCGACCGCATCGCGCTGCTCAAGGACGGACGCCTGGTGCAGACGGGCAGGGCGGAAGACCTCTATCTTCGCCCGGAGAACCTGTTCGTCGCCGGTTTCTTCTCGGAACTCAACGTATTTCCGGCGCGCGTGGTCGACGGTTATGCGGAGACGCCCATCGGCGAGGTCGAGACCAGCATCGCCGACGGTACAGACGTACAGGTTGCCGTGCGGCTAAACGGCATCGATGTCAGCGAAACGACCGGCGAGACCCAGGCCCGGATCATCACCCGGCGCTATCTCGGCGTGGTGGAATTGCTGGAACTGGCGGTGTCGGGGGCCGAGACTCCGGTGCGTGCCCGCATCCGCTGCGGCGCTTTGTCCGCCAAGGCGCGAGATATTTGGCTTTCGTTGCGGAAAGCCGACGTTCTAGTGTTTGAAACCGGCGGCGAAAAAGCCTAGATCAATCCCAGGAAACAGTTCGAGAGAGAGTTCAATGGGTTCCTTTTCAATCTGGCACTGGCTGATCGTGCTGGTCGTCGTGCTGCTGCTGTTCGGCCGCGGCAAGATTCCCGAACTGATGGGCGACATGGCGAAGGGCATCAAGAGCTTCAAGAAGGGCATGTCGGAAGACGATTCCGACGACACCAAGACGGTCGAACACCGCGCCGACGAGACCGTGAACCCGGGCAAGGAAAAGGCCAGCAAGAGCTGAGCCCATTCCGCCGTTAGCCGGACCGCATCGCCATGTTTGAAATCGGCTGGACCGAAATGCTGGTGATCGCGATCGTCATGATCGTGGTCGTCGGGCCGAAGGATTTGCCGCGCATGCTCCGAACCTTCGGGCGCATGACGGCCAAGGCGCGCTCCATGGCGGGCGACTTCCAGCGGCAGTTCAACGAGGCCCTGAAAGAGGCGGAACTCGACGACGTCAAGAAGTCGGTCGACGCGATCCGGGGCCTCAATCCGGCGAACGAAATCCGCAAGCAGCTCAATCCGTTCGAAAAGGCCGCGGCCGACATCCGCAGCGGCTTCGATTCGGCGATGAAGCCGACACCGGCGGAGATCGCTGAAGCTGCGGCGGCGGATGCGGCTGCCCAGCCGGCCGAGCCGCTCAAGGCGGGTGCAACCGCGATGCCGGGCGTCGCCGGTCCGGAGGCGATGCCGACGTCGCCGCCGGTGTTCCCGGCAGCGGAGGCCCGGTCGACCCCGGCGCCAGCGACAGCTACGCCGGCTGCGGCCGAAACGGCCAAGCCGAAGGCGGCTGCCAAGGCGAAGGCCGAGGCAAGGCCCGCTTCCAAGGCCAAGACGACAGGCGCTGCCGCCGCCAAGACGGCCGCGCCGAAGGCCAGTGCGGCAAAGGCCGCTGGCGAGCCGAAGGCCAAGCCGGCCAAGTCCGCGCCCAAAAAGACGACCAAGGCAGGAAAATCCACGTGAGCGCCGAAGACGACGAGATCGACAAGTCATCGGCGCCGCTGATCGAGCACCTGATCGAGCTCAGGACGCGGCTGATCTGGTCCATCGGCGGCTTCTTCGTGGCCTTCCTCGTCTGCTTTTTCTTCGCCAAGCAGTTGTTCAACCTGCTCGTCATCCCCTTCAAGTGGGCGACGCAGTGGGCCGGGCTCGATCCGCAGAAGGTCGAGCTGATCTACACGGCGCCGCAGGAATTCTTCTTCACCCAGATCAAGCTCGCCATGTTCGGCGGTCTGGTGATCGCTTTCCCGCTGATCGCCTCGCAGGTCTACAAGTTCGTGGCGCCGGGGCTGTACAAGAACGAGCGCTCCGCCTTCCTGCCGTTCCTCGTCGCATCGCCGATCCTGTTCCTGATGGGCGGGGCGCTGGTCTATTTCTTCTTCACGCCCATGGTGATGTGGTTCTTCCTCGCCATGCAGCAGGCGGGAGGAGACGGCGAGGTCCAGATCTCGCTGCTGCCCAAGGTGTCGGAGTACCTCAGCCTCATCATGACGCTGATCTTTTCCTTCGGCCTGGTGTTCCAGCTGCCGGTGGTGACCACGCTGATGGCGCGTGTCGGCCTGGTGAGCTCGCGGGGGCTGGCAGAGAAGCGCAAATGGGCGATCGTGATCGCCTTCGTGGTGGCGGCCGTGCTCACCCCGCCCGATCCCGTCAGCCAGATCGGCCTTGCCCTTCCCACGATCCTTCTTTACGAGATTTCCATCTGGACCGCCCGGATGATCGAAAGGAAGCGCGAGCAGGAGCGCCTGGCAGGCGAAACGCAGAGCGAGGACGACACCCCCGCCGAGCAGACGCATGCAGCATCGACTTCCCTCGAAGGCACAGGCAGCGCCGACAAGGCCGGCTGACAGCCCGATCCGCCGTCGCGGTCGTTTCGATTACCACCGCGACCGGAAACCTATTAAATGCTTGATATCAAATGGATTCGCGAGAACCCTGAAGCTCTTGTCGAGGCGCTGGCCAAGCGCGGGCAATCGGCGGGGGCGGCACGGTCGACGGTCGACGACCTGATCGCGAAGGACGAGGCGCGCCGCGCCCACGTGTCCAGCCTGCAGGAGGCGCAGGAGCGCCGCAACGCCGCGTCGAAGGAAATCGGCAATGCGATGCGCAATGGTGATTCCGCGCTGGCCGAGACGCTCAAGGCCGAAGTGGCCGAGATCAAGGGCTTCATCCAGGACGGCGAAGGCCGCGAGCGCGACCTCGACAAGGCACTCGACGCTGCGCTGGCGGTCATTCCCAACATGCCGCTCGCGGAGGTTCCCGTCGGCAGGGACGAGAACGACAATGTCGAGTTGCGCAAGGTCGGCAAGGTTCTGCCGCGTCCGAACTGGGTGAAGGAGCATTTCGAGATCGGCGAGGCGCTTGGCCTGATGGATTTCGAGCGCGCCGCCAAGCTCTCCGGCTCGCGCTTCACCGTGCTGAAGGGCCAACTCGCGCGCCTCGAACGCGCACTCGGCCAATTCATGCTCGACCTGCACACCTCCGAGCACGGCTACACCGAGGTGCAGCCGCCGCTTTTGGTGCGCGACGAGGTGCTGTTCGGCACCAACCAGCTGCCGAAGTTCGAGGAGGATCTGTTCTTCACCCCGCATGGCGACGCCCGCCTGGGGCTTATCCCCACCGCGGAGGTGCCGCTGACCAACCTGGTGCGCGAGGAGATCCTGGACAACGACAGGCTGCCGCTGCGGCTGACCGCGCTGACGCCCTGCTTCCGTTCGGAGGCAGGCTCGGCCGGCCGCGACACGCGCGGCATGCTGCGCCAGCACCAGTTCTACAAGGTCGAGCTGGTGTCGATCACCGATGCGGAGAGCTCGCTGGCCGAGCACGAGCGCATGACGGCCTGCGCCGAAGAGGTGCTGAAGCGTCTCGGCCTGCCGTTCCGCACCGTGGTGCTGTGCACCGGCGACATGGGCTTCGGCGCGCGCAAGACGCACGACATCGAGGTCTGGCTGCCGGGGCAGAACACCTATCGCGAGATTTCGTCCTGCTCGGTCTGCGGCGACTTCCAGGCCCGCCGCATGGATGCACGCTACCGGCCCAAGGAAGAAAAAGGCACGCGCTTCGTCCACACCCTCAACGGCTCGGGCGTGGCTGTCGGCCGCGCGCTGATCGCCGTGCTGGAGAACTACCAGAACGAGGACGGCAGCGTAACGATTCCTGAAGTGCTGCGGCCCTACATGGGTGGCCTGGCCAAGATCGAAAAGAACTGACATGCGCATTCTGCTGACCAACGACGACGGCATTCACGCCGAGGGCCTCGCCGTCCTCGAGCGCATCGCCCGGCAATTGTCGGACGACGTGTGGGTGGTGGCACCCGAGACCGACCAGTCCGGCTACGCGCATTCACTGTCGATCTCGGAGCCGCTCAGGCTGCGCAAGATCAGCGACAAGCACTACGCGGTGAACGGCACGCCGACCGACTGCGTCATCATGGGCGCGCGCAGGATCCTTCCCGAGCCCCCGGACCTGATCCTGTCGGGGATCAATTCGGGCCTCAACGTCGCCGACGACGTCACCTATTCGGGCACCGTGGCGGGCGCCATGGAAGGCGCGCTGATCGGCATCCGCTCGATCGCGCTGAGCCAGGCCTATGTCTACGAGAACGAGGAGCGGATCGTGCCCTACGAGACGGCCGAGGCGCTGGCGCCGGCGCTCCTCAGGAAGCTGATCGCGACCGAGTTGCCGATAGGCGTCCTGCTCAACGTCAACTTCCCCAACTGCCCGCCGGACGAGGTGACGGGTCCCGTCGTCGCCAGCCAGGGCAAGCTCGCCTACGGCATCTGGGTCGAGGAGCGCCGCGACGGCCGCAGCCTGCCATACTACTGGCTGCGCTTCGGCCGCGACGAGCCGGAAGTGAAGCCGGGAACGGACCTGCATGCCGTCCGCAACAAGCAGATTTCGGTCACGCCGCTGAAGCTCGACATGACCGCCCACGAACTGCGCGACCAACTGGCCAAGGCAATCGCATGAACATCATGTCGGACGACCGTGAAGGCTTTGCCGCCTTTCTCCTCCGCCTGCGCGGGCGCGGCGTCGTTCCGAAGAACCTGATCGCCGCCTTCGAGGCGACGCCGCGGCGCGAATTCGTCGGCGGCCAGTTCCACCACCTCGCGTGGTCGGACCGCATGCTGCCGATCGAGTGCGGCGAGGCCATCGAAGGCGCCGACATCCAGGCCGCGATCATTTCTGCCCTGAACATCGAGGCCGGCGACCGGGTGCTGGAGGTGGGTACGGGCTCCGGCTACACCGCCGCGGTGATGGCGCGCCTGGCTGCGCGCGTCATCACAGTCGACCGCTTCAAGACCCTGGCCGAGCAGGCGCGCCAGCGTTTCGAGGCGCTCGGCGTTACCAATGCCATGGTGCGGCAGGCTGACGGGTCCGCCGGCTTGCCGGGCGAGGGGCCGTTCGACCGCATCGTCGTGTGGGCAGCCTTCGACAGCTATCCGCGCATGTTCGTCGACCAGCTCTCCAGCGGCGGCATCATGATCGCGCCGATCGGTCCCGAGGAGGGCGAGCAGGTGGTCTGCAAGCTCACCAAGATCGGCAGCCGCTTCGAGCGCGAGGATCTCGGCGTCGTGCGCCTGCAGCCGCTGGCAAAGGGCGTGGCCGCCGTCATCTGATCGCATGCGGGAGCAGTCTGCGGCGCCGGCCTTCGGGCGTATGGCGCCGTGCATCCCAGCGGACGCGCATAGGCCGTTCCAAACTGCTGAATCCGCGCCTCGCGTCTTCCAAGAAATGCGGCTCCGACCTTTGGCCCGACGCGCCAGCGCCGGCCCAGCCGAAGCGTAAAAAATGCAGGGCGTTTATTTGTTTCGCTTAACCGACCGGTAACATTAACGCGCTTTAATCATGCCTAGTTGGTATCGGGTAAAGCGCGGGTCGTAGCGATGCGTTTCAATATCTTGAAGGCGAATGGACGCTCTCTGGCGCGCAATGGCGCCGTTCTGCTTTTGGCTGGCGTCGCAGCCGGTTGCAGTTCCAGTGTGGCGCGATTTGGTGGCAGTGGCGTCGATGACTTGTTCACCGCCTCGACCTCGAACCAGCGCGAGATCATCAACCAGCAGCAGCCGCAGCCCTATCCTGGCGACACCCAGGCGGCTCCGCTCGTAGCCAGCAACAGCGGGTCGGTCGGCCGTAGCAGCCTGCAGCCGGTGTCCTCGCAGCCGCTGCCGGCACCGGTGGCCGCAGCTCCGGCCCCGGCACTGGCCCCCGCGACGAGAACGGCCCAGGCCCCGGCGCTCGCTCCCGCCGTGGACCGCACTGCGACGGCCTCCCTCAGCCAGCCGGCTCAGCCCAAGCTCGCCCAGGCCGAACAGAACGTTCTCAAGGTCCCGGGGCAGGCGACCAAGAAGCCGCTGCCGAACAACCAGCAGCCGCTGTCGACCGACAAGGTGGCGGTGCTGCCGCAGCAGCCCAAGACCAAGGAAGGCAACACCGTTGCCAAGCTCGACGCCTCGACCGGCAAGAGCTCCGGTTCAGCGGGTGGCGGCGGCTACACGGTGGTCGAAGGCGATTCGCTCAACCGGATCGCCATGAAGCTGGGCGTGACCACGGCTGCTCTCAAGGAGGCCAACGGCCTGACCGACGGGCGCATCCGCATCGGCCAGACGCTGAAGGTGCCCGCCGCGAACGGCACGGCCCAGGTCGCCAAGGCTGCGCCTGCGGCGGTCGACCCGGTGGTGACCAGCACCCCGGCGCAGGCCAAGCCGGCTGTCGCCGCGGCCAAGCCTGCGGTCGCCGAGCAGCCGACGGTTGCGGCCTACACGCCGCCGAAGAGCGACAAGCTGGCCCAGCAGGCGGAGGAATCCACCGATGCGGCGCCCAGCGCCACCGGCATCTCGCGCATGCGCTGGCCGGTTCGCGGCCGCGTCGTGTCCAACTACGGCAAGGGCGGTGGCAAGGAAGGTGACGGCATCGACATCTCCGTTCCGGAAGGCACGCCGGTCAAGGCGGCCGAGAACGGCGTCGTCATCTATGCCGGCGACGGCCTCAAGGAATTCGGCAACACCGTGCTGGTGCGCCATGAGAACGGGCTCGTCACCGTCTACGGCAACGCCAGCGAGCTCAAGGTGCAGCGCGGCCAGAAGGTCAAGCGCGGCGAAGAGATCGCGCTGTCGGGCATGACCGGCAACGCGAGCGCCCCGAAGCTGCACTTCGAGGTGCGCAAGAACTCCGCTCCGGTCGATCCGACGACCTATCTCGAATAGGCGCCGCCGCAGCCGAGGCCGGGTATCGAAGTCCGGCTCAGGCGGCTCCCGGAAATTCCCGCCTTTGACGCCCGTCCCGCAAGGGGCGGGCGTTCGCATTCAATCCTTCAGCGGCTTGCCCAGGCGGCCGGCCAGATCCTGGATGAACTGCCAGGCGACGCGGCCCGAACGGCTGCCGCGCGTCGTTGCCCATTCGAGCGCGTCGGTACGCAGGGCGTCGGCGTCGATGTCCAGGCCGTGATATTGCGCGTAGCCGCCGATCATTTCGAGATACTCGTCCTGCGAGCATTTGTGGAAGCCGAGCCACAGGCCGAAGCGGTCGGACAGCGACACCTTTTCCTCCACGGCCTCGGAGGGATTGATGGCGGTCGACCGCTCGTTCTCGATCATGTCGCGGGGCAGGAGGTGGCGCCGGTTGGAGGTGGCATAGAAGATGACGTTGGCCGGCCGGCCCTCGACGCCGCCTTCGAGCGCCGCCTTGAGCGACTTGTAGGAGGTGTCGTCATGGTCGAACGAAAGATCGTCGCAAAACAGGATGAAGCGATGTCGTGCCGCCTTGAGCAGGTTCATCAGCTTGGGAAGCGTGTCGATGTCCTCGCGATGGATCTCGACGAGCTTGAGCGGCGAGGCGGTTTTGCCTCCGGCGTTGATGGTGGCATGCGCCGCCTTGACCAGCGACGATTTGCCCATGCCGCGCGCGCCCCACAACAGGACGTTGTTGGCCGGCAGGCCGGCGGCGAAGCGTTCGGTGTTGTCGACGAGGATGTCGCGGACGCGGTCGACGCCCCTGATCAGGCCGATGTCGACGCGGTTTACCCGGTGCACGGGCTCGAGATAGCCGGGATCGGCAGCCCAAACGAAGCAATCGGCAGAGTCCAGGTCCGTTTCGGGCGCTGCCGGCGGGGCAAGTCGCGCCACCGCGGCGACGAGACGGTCGAGTTTGTCGTTGAGCGCTTCGATCGTCTTGTCCATTGCACACTTCCCTTGCGGCATTCGATTGCGGTGCCGCTTTACCATGCTCGGATTGCAGGGAAAAGCGGCGTTGCCTGGACCATGTGCAGTTGCATTGGTGGCTTTAGCGACTATATTCCGCGCACATTTCCCGGGGGCCGGATCTGCGGTTTCCCGTCACTTCTCAGGAGACATTCATGTTCGTCACGCCGGCATACGCACAGGCCACGGGGGTCACGCCCGACGTATTCGTCAGCATTCTGCCGTTTGTGCTGATCTTCGTGATCATGTATTTTCTCATCATCCGCCCGCAGCGTACCCAGTTGAAGAAGCGCGGCGAGATGCTCTCGGCCATCCGTCGCGGCGACACCGTCGTGACCGGCGGCGGCTTCGTCGGCAAGGTGACGAAGGTGATCGACGACAACGAACTCGAGGTCGATCTGGGCAACGGCGTCAAGGTGACCGCGCTGCGGGCCACCATTTCCGACGTTCGGGTCAAGGGCGAGCCGATCGCCAACCAGAACGCCAAGAAATAACCGTATTCAAGGCGGAACGCACCGCTTTCACGCCTTAACGGACGAGGCCAAATGCTTTATTTCTCGCGCTGGAAGACAATCGCGATCTGGGCCGTCGTGCTCCTCGGGGTGCTCTTCTCCATCCCGAACATGCTGAGCCAGTCGCAGCTCGATTCACTTCCCGGCTGGCTTCCCAAGCGCCCCATGACGCTTGGCCTCGACCTTCAGGGCGGCTCCCACATCCTGCTTGCGATCGACCGGCAGGACCTGATCGACGAACGCCTGCAGGCGACGCGTGACGACATCCGCACGCTGCTGCGCGACGCCAAGATCGGCTATACCGGGCTCACGGGCACCGGCAAGACGGTCCAGGTCCGCATCAGCGACGCGAACGAGCTCGAGGCTGCAAAGAAGGCGCTCGCGGCGCTGACGCAGCCCGTTTCGGCCGGCATCTTCGGCGGCGGCACGCTTGCGGAACTGTCGCTCGAGGAGCCGGAGCCCGGCGTGCTGCGCTTCACGCTCACCGAGGAAGGCATCGACTATCGCGTCAGCAACGCCGTCACCCAGTCGATCGAGGTCGTCGGCCGCCGCGTCAACGAGCTCGGCACCAACGAGCCGATCATCCAGCGCGCCGGCGCCGACCGCATCCTCGTCCAGGTGCCCGGCCTGCAGGATCCGCAGCGCCTCAAGGACATCCTCGGCAAGACCGCCAAGCTGACCTTCCAGATGGTCGACCAGACGATGTCGGTGGAGCAGGCCCTGCAGGGCCGCCCGCCGGCCGGTTCGACCGTCATGTATTCGCAGGACGATCCGCCCGTTCCCTATCTCATCGAGAACCGGGTGATCGTTTCGGGCGAAAACCTCGTCGATGCCCAGGCCACCTTCGACCAGCGCACGAGCGAGGCCGTCGTCTCCTTCCGCTTCGACGCCAAGGGTGCCGCGCGCTTCGGCCAGGCCACCCAGCAGGGCGTCGGCCGCCTGTTTGCCATCATCCTTGACAACCAGGTGATTTCGGCGCCGCAGATCCGCGAACCCATCCTCGGCGGCACCGGCCAGATCTCGGGAAGCTTCACCGCCCAGAGCGCCAACGACCTTGCCGTGCTGCTGCGCGCCGGCGCTCTGCCGGCCGACCTGACCATCGTCGAAGAACGCACCGTCGGCCCGAGCCTCGGTGCCGACTCGATCGCCGCCGGCAAGTTCGCCTCGATCATCGCCGGCATCCTGGTGGTGTCGTTCATGCTCGTCGCCTACGGCACGCTCGGCATCATCGCCAACATCGCGCTGGTCGCGAACGTGGCGCTGATCATCGCGACCCTGTCGATACTCGGCGCGACGCTGACCATGCCAGGCATCGCCGGTATCGTTCTGACGGTCGGCATGGCGGTGGACTCCAACGTCATCATCTACGAGCGTGTGCGCGAAGAGCGACAATTGGGCCGGTCCCTCGTGCAATCGCTGGATTCGGGCTTTGCCCGAGCGCTGGCGACGATCGTCGACGCCAACTTCACGACCTTCATCGCCGCCGTCATCCTGTTCTATCTGGGCTCCGGTCCCGTGCGCGGCTTCGCCGTGACGCTCGCGATCGGTATCGTGACGACGGTGTTCACCGCCTTCACGCTCACCCGCTGGCTGGTCGCGATCTGGCTCCGCCGCATGAAGCCCAAGGAACTGCCGAAGGGGCTGGTGCGCCTGGTTCCCGACAACACCAAAATCCCGTTCATGGCATGGCGGCGTTATGCCTTCACGCTGTCGGCGCTGGCTTCGCTTGCCGCCATGACGCTGTTCTTCTCGGTCGAGATGAACTACGGCATCGACTTCCGCGGCGGGACGAGCATCGAGGTGCAGGCCAAGCAGGGAACCGCCGATTCAGGCGACGTCCGCGCACGGCTCAGCGAGCTCAACCTCGGCGACGTCCAGGTGCAGCAATTCGGTTCCGACCAGAACCTGCTGATCCGCGTCGAGGGCCAGAAGGCCGGCGACAATGCCGAGCAGAGCGTGGTCGAGAAGGTACGCGGAGAGCTTGCCAACGAGTACGATTTCCGCCGCGTGGAATCGGTCGGTCCGACCGTGTCGAGCGAACTCGCCTGGTACGGCACGCTCGGCGTGCTGGCATCCATGTTCGCGATGCTGATCTACATCTGGTTCCGGTTCGAGTGGCAGTTCGGCCTCGGCGCGATCATCGCCACGGTGCACGACGTGACCATGATGGTGGGCCTCTATGTCATCACCGGCATCGAGTTCAACCTGACCAGTATCGCGGCGATCCTGACCATCGTCGGCTACTCGATCAACGACACGGTGGTGGTCTACGACCGCGTCCGCGAGAACCTTCGCAAATACAAGAAGATGCCGATCGAGCAACTGCTCGACTTGTCGATGAACCAGACGCTGTCGCGTACGGTGCTGACCGGCGTGACGACGCTGCTGGCGCTGATCTCGCTCTACCTGTTCGGTGGCGAAGTCATCCAGTCGTTCACGCTGTCGATGATCTTCGGCATCCTGGTCGGCACTTATTCGTCGATCTTCGTCGCCGGACCGCTGCTGATCCTGTTCAGGCTGCGGCCGGAGACCTTCGAGGCCGACGAGAAGGACAAGCCGGCCGTGCCGACCAACGCCCAGCCGACGAAGTCGTAACAGGCGATGGCGGCAGGCCTGGTCATGCGCGAGGCGCACTTTCCCGGAAGGGCCCCCGTCGACGCCTATGGCGACGGCGGGTTCCGCTTCGCGGAGATGTCGCATCGCGGCTCGATCCTCTGCCTGCCGTCCGGCATCTACGGCTGGGAGCCGGCCGATCCGCTGGCGCTGACGCCGGCGGACTTCGCAAGGCTTCTCGCCGAGGCCGACAAGGTCGAAATCCTGCTCGTCGGGACCGGCAAGGAATTGAGGCCGCTGCCGGCCGATCTGCGCGCGGCCCTCAAGGAGGCCAGGATCTCCGCCGATCCGATGTCGACCGGCGCAGCGGTACGTACCTACAACGTGCTGCTCGCCGAAGACCGCGCGGTCGCGGCGGCATTCATCGCCGTCGACTGAAGTGGGGGCGAATGCCGCAGCGGTGATGGAACTTGTCCGCGGTCAGGACCGCGACCGCTATCTGTCGGCCCTCTACGCTCCCGACGACAGGCGCGGAGCGCTGTTGGCCCTCTATGCCTTCAACGCCGAAATCGCCGGCATCCGCGACCGCGTCAGCGAGCCGATGCCGGGCGAGATACGCCTGCAATGGTGGCGTGACGTCATCGCCTCGGGCGACCCACAGGCGGGTGCCGGCCATCCGGTAGCCGAGGCGTTGCTGGCCGCGATCGGCACCTATCGGCTGCCCCAAGCCGCCTTCGACAACTACCTCGAAGCCCGCATCTTCGATCTCTACGACGACCCGATGCCGTCACGGACCGATCTCGAAGGCTATTGCGGCGAGACGGCCTCGGCGCTGATCCAGCTTGCGGCGCTGGTCCTCGATGCGCCCGAGGCGGCCAGCCACGCCGAACTGGCCGGCCACGCCGGCTGCGCCCAGGCAATCACCGGCCTTTTGCGGCTGCTGCCCATGCATCGCGCGCGGGGGCAGTGCTATGTGCCGCGAGACATCCTTGCTGCGGCAGGCATGACGCCGGAGGAATTCGTCGCCGACGGCAAGAGCCAGCGGTCGGCCCTGGTCGTCCAGGCGATGATCGCGCTGGCGCGCGAGCATCTCGGCGCCTTCGCGCGGCAGGCCGGCGCAATGCCTGCCCCGCTTCGCCCGGCATTCCTGCCCTTGACGCTCACCGGCGCCTATCTCGACAGGCTGGAGCGCGGCGAGGACGGCATGTCCTCGCTGCGCAGGCACCTGCTGATGTTGCGGACGGCATCGCGCGGCTGGCGCTGACCGCTGCCGGCGACAGGCGGTCTCGCCTCGTGCAGGTTCAATCGGGCTGGTACTCTTCGCGTCTGGTGAAAAAGAAGTACCGACTAAGCCCGCGCGCGTTCGCATAGGTGCGCACGTCCCGGTGCAACCGGCGGGCCACGCTCGCAGAAGAAGTATTGTCGGGTGCCACGATCGACCCGATCTCAGCTTCGTCGGTGACCTCGAAGCCGAATGCCATGGCCGCCCGTGCGGCTTCCAGAGCAAGGCCGCAGCCGCGCCATGCCGGAGCGACATGATAGCCGATCTCGAGCACCCGCGATCCGCCGACGTCCTGCCACGTCACGCCGCAATCTCCGATCAGCGTCCCGCTGGAACGATCCAGCATGGCCCAGAGGCCGAAACCGTCTTGCCGGTAGCGTGCGAGGTTCCGCTCGATCCACTCGGTCGCGCCCGCTTCGTCCGTCATTTCGGGATAGAAGCGCCGCGCATATTCGTCGGCGAATATCGAAAGGATCGCCGCCTCGTCGCCGCGCTTCATCTCCCTCAGGATCAGCCGCTGCGTTACCGGAGGGGGCGTCATCTCCCTTATTCCGCGGCCTGCGCCGCAGCCGGGATGCCCAGCCAGTTGCGGCAGTCGGCCAGCGCACGGCCGGTCATGGCCTTCTTCTTGGCAACCGTCTTTTCCTTGCCGCGCAGGCGCTTGCCGTCGACCTTCGGTGCCTCGATCTCGGGGAACAGGCCGAAATTGACGTTCATCGGCTGGAACGAGCGCTTGCCCGGCTCGTCGTCTGAGACGATGTGGCCGCCGGTGATATGGTTGAGCAGGGCGCCGAAGGCGGTCGTTGCCGGCGGCGGCGTCATCGGGCGGCCGAGCCGTTCGGCCGCGGCGAAGCGGCCGGCGAGCAGGCCGATGGCGGCGCTCTCGACATAACCCTCGCAGCCGGTGATCTGGCCGGCGAAGCGCAGGCCGGGCCGCGACCTGAGCTGCAGCGTGGGATCGAGCAGCGTCGGCGAGTTGAGATAGGTGTTGCGGTGCAGGCCGCC
The DNA here is from genome assembly GCF_050433525.1 of Aminobacter sp. BE322. NCBI lineage: Bacteria > Pseudomonadati > Pseudomonadota > Alphaproteobacteria > Hyphomicrobiales > Phyllobacteriaceae > Aminobacter > Aminobacter sp. BE322. The sequence continues at coordinate 113,790 of NZ_JBNPXB010000007.1, forward strand.
GAGGCGGGCGAACTCGGCGTTCTCCAGGCCGGGAATCATGCGGAAGATGCGCACCTGCTCGGCATGCTTCAGCTTGGTCTGGAAGCCGACCATGTTGTAGAGCGTGCCCAGCGCATTGTCCTGGCGCAGCTGCACCACGGCGTAGGCCTTGACCTCGGGGTTATGCTCGTTGGTGAGCCCCATCGGCTTCATCGGGCCGTGGCGCAGCGTTTCCGGTCCGCGTTCCGCCATCACTTCGATCGGCAGGCAGCCGTCGAAATAGGGCGTGCCTTCCCATTGCTTGAACTCGGTCTTCTGGCCGTCCATCAGGGCCTGCACGAAGGCCTCGTACTGCGCCTTGTCCATCGGGCAGTTGATGTAGTCCTTGCCGGTGCCGCCGGGGCCGACCTTGTCGTAGCGCGACTGGAACCAGCAGGTGTTCATGTCGATGGACTCGAAATGCACGATCGGCGCAATCGCGTCGAAGAAGGCGAGCGCGTCCGACGACGTGCCGGCGGCGATGGCCTCGGCGAGCGCGGGCGCCGTGAGCGGGCCGGTGGCGATGATCGCCTGGTCCCAGTCCGCCGGCGGCAGGCCGGTGACTTCCTCGCGCACGATGGTGATCAGCGGGTGCGCCTCGAGGCGCGCGGTCACCGCATTGGAGAAGCCGTCGCGATCGACGGCAAGCGCGCCGCCCGCGGGCACCTGGTTGGCATCGCCCGACGACATGATCAGCGAGCCGGCGAGGCGCATTTCGGCATGCAGCAGGCCGACCGCGTTGGTCTCGGCGTCGTCGGAGCGGAACGAGTTGGAGCAGACGAGTTCGGCGAGGCCCTCGGTCTTGTGGGCGTCGGTGCCGCGCACGGGACGCATCTCGTGCAGGATGACCGGCACGCCGGCCTCCGCCGCCTGCCATGCTGCTTCCGATCCGGCGAGGCCGCCGCCGACGATGTGAATGGGTTTTGCGCTCATGGTCGCCGAGATAGTCCCTCGGCCGGGGGAATGCAATCATTGCGGTGGATTGCAGGCGCCTGGCGGATTGCCGCGGACGAGGAACGACTTCTAAGATGGCCAGATGACGACGCGCTCGATCTGTCGGCTACTGCTTGCGGGCATGGTTTCGCTCTCGGCCTATGGGGGCGGCCTCTCGACGGGCCTGGCCGCTCCTGCTTCCGGCCGCATCGACATCTGCCATGGCTATGGCTGCGCCTTTCGGTCCCGCCTCGACCTCGGACCCGGCGATGCCGGCAGGCTGGCGTCTATCATGGCGGCGGGCAAGGCCTCGCCGAAGGCCGAGCGCGCGGCGATCGCCAGGGCGGTCAGCTATTTCGAAAAAAGGGCACAGCAGGTCACCGGCGTGCGCGACCAGCCGAGGTCGGAGTTTGGTGCCTCGAAGGTCAGGGGCCAGATGGACTGCGTCGACGAGTCCACCAATACCGATGCGCTGCTGCGCTACCTGCAGGCCAGGGGCCTGCTCAAGCACCACAAGGTGGACCGCCGGACCTCGCGCGGGTTCCTCCTCGACGGCCGCTATCCGCATTGGACGGCGGTGGTCCGGGCGCCGGACGGAACCAGGTGGGTGGTGGATTCGTGGTACGCCCCGATGGGCGGCGCGCCCGACATCTTCCCGCTCGGCGAATGGAAGAAGCGCGGCGTGCTGGAAAGCGGCGCGCTGAACTAGCCATTGCTTCAAGTGCGGAAACGACAACGCCCGCCGGGGGAGGAGATCCGGCGGGCGTCGTTTTGGTGGTCAGCCTCAGGGAGGAGGAGGGGCTGACCTATTCGCCGTTGCCGGGGAGGAGGTCGGCTAGGCGAAATTCCTTTCGCCAATCGAAGAGGGCGAAACTCTTTGGGTAACGACGCCCGCCGGAGGGAGGAGAACCGGCGGGCGCGTTAAGGGTGGTCAGCCTCAGGGAGGAGGAGGGGGCTGACCTATTCGCCATTGCCGGGGAGGAGGTCGGCTAGGCGAAATTCTTTTCGCCGATCGAAGAGGGCGAAACTCTTTGGGGTAACGGCACCCGCCGGGGGAGGAGGATCCGGCGGGTGCGTTAGGGTGGTCGGCTTCGGGAGGAGGAGTAAGCCGACCAGATCCGGCAGGGTCGGGGAGGAGGTCGACCCTGGCGGAAACTGCAATTAGATGGCGCGGCGGGCGATCGCCGCGATTTCACCGCGGTTGATGCCGAGGTCGGCAAGCTGGCGGTTCGACAGGCGGCCCAGCTCGTTCACCGTCTCGCGATAAGCGCGCCAGTTGCGGTAAGTGCGGAGCAAGTTCATTTTCGTTCTCTTTTCGGTTCGTACGGTTTTGAGCGCCGACGCTTAGACGGCTTTACGCGCGACGAAGTGGATGTCGCTGCGGGTGATGCCCAGGTCGGTCAGTTCACGGTTCGACAGGCGGCTCAGCTCGTTCACGGTGTCGCGATAGCGGCGCCAGTTGCGGTAGTTGCGGATCAGGTTCATCTTCGTATCCCGTTCGTCTTTTTTCGCTTCGTGTTTACGGGGCGTAGATAGGTCCGCGCTGATTAAAAATGAAGCGCTATGCTCGCATGGCAGCAATGCGTTTTGTGCATTGCAACATTAACCGGCATTCACCCTTCGGTCATAATTGTGGCCGAATCGAATTTTTGCCATACTGGACAACGGCTTGGGCCGATCGTGCGGTGCATGATGGGGGAGGGTGACGCGTGGCGAGCCATGCAACCAAGGTGAAGATGGACATCGCCCGCTGGGCAGATGGTGGGCTGATCGACCGTGCCACGGCCGATGCGCTGGTGCGCGACGTCGAGGCCAACGAGCGCAACGGGCTCAACTTCGGCTCGATCCTGGCGGTGATGGCGGCACTTCTGTTCGCGGCCGCCATTCTCATCCTCGTCGCGGCCAATTGGGAGGCGATACCCCGCCCGGCCAGGGTCGGCGGGCTGTTTGCCATCATCCTCGCCGGCTATGTCGGCGGCGCCGTGCTCAAGCAGCGCGGCCATGGCGGCCTGGCCGAGGCGCTCTGGCTGATCGGCGCCGCTGCCTTCGGCGGCTCGATCGCCCTGATCGGCCAGATGTATCATTTCTCCGGCGACGAAGCGGCCGCCATCGTCACCTGGTGCATCGGGACTGGGATTGCAGCGGCGGTGCTGCGTTCCAATGCGCTGACGGTCGCCGCGGTCGGCATTGCCGACTTCTGGCTGGTCAGCAAAGGCTTCGAATTGTTTCGGCGCGCGGATTTCCCGCATCTGTTTCCCGCCTTCATGGCCGTCCTCTGGGCGCTTTCCTATTGGACCGACGGCCGCGCGGCGCGGCACCTGATCCTGCTCTCGCTCATCCTCTATGCGGTGCTCCTGGGCATCGATTACGAGGTGCTGCCGGTAGGAACGGTGCTGGCGCTGGTGTCGGCCGCGCTGCTGGCGGTATCGGCCCTGGCAGCGGCTCCCGTCGAAAGCGTCGTCCGCCTGGGCGGGCGCCTGCCGCTGCACGCGTTGATCGGCTTCCTGACCGGGATGGCATTGCTGCAGCTCGACCTGGCCGAAGACGACGGCTTCGGCATCGCAGCGGCCGTGGCGCTTGCCGTGATCGCGGCGGTCATCGTCTTCCTCGGCCGGGAGAGCCGGGCCCTGCGCTGGGTCGCCTATCTCGGCTTCGCCTTCGAACTGTCCATCGTCTACGTCGCCACGGTGGGCAGCATGCTCGGCACGGCGGGTTTCTTCTTCGCAGCCGCCATAATTCTTGCGGGCCTCGCCTATGCGATCATCCGCATAGAGCGGCGGATGAAGGCCCAGGCAGCAGGGGGAGCCGCATGATGTCCCGCCACAAGCTCATCGTCGCGGCGATCCTGCTCGCGCTGGCGCAGATCGGCTTCCTGGGCTGGATGATCGCCGGGAGGGCGGCCCTGCTGCGCAGCGGCCAGGAGGTACTGCTCAAGGTCGAGCCGGTCGATCCGCGCGACCTCCTGCGCGGCGACTATGTGCGGCTCGGCTACGACATTTCACGCCTGCCGGTGGATAGGATCGCCAACCTGCCACAGGGCGAGACGACTTCGGCGGAAGGGCCGATCGTGGTGCGCCTCAGGAAGGATGCCGACGGCTTCTGGCGTGCCGCGAGCGCCTGGCTGGGCAGTGCGGCGCTGACGCCGGCGGCGGCCGACGAGGTCGACCTTCGCGGTGAAATCTCCGGCGGCTGGAGCCTGGCGCCGGGTTCCGAGATCGGCGTGGAGTATGGAATCGAACGCTTCTACGTGCCGGAAGGCGAGGGCCTGGCCATCGAGCGCGACATGCGGGTGCGCAGCTTCGGCATCAAGGTCGCGGTCGGCAAGGACGGCAGCGGGCAGATCAAAGCACTGATGGACGGCGACACCATGCTTTTTGAAGAGCCGCTCTACTGACCAGCCCGACGGCTGGCCGCATTTTGCAAGCAACGGATGGATCTGGTTCAAGCGAAAGCCGGTGCATGGCTTATGCTTACCCTTTCGTTAATCGCGCGGTTGTGGAATTAGATGGCTGCTGCCCGTTCAAGCTTGAAAGAATACGTTCGTAGTCCTGATGAAGATTGCCATCGTTGCAGAGCATGCTTCGGCCCGTATGGGCGGCGAAGCAGTCCTTCCACTTCACTATTTTCGCATATTGCGCCAGCGCGGGCACGATGTCTGGCTCATCGTCCACGAGCGGACACGCGAAGAGCTCAAGAGTCTGTTCCACAACGACGCGCGCATCATCTTCACGCCGGATACGCCTCTCATCCGACTGCTCTGGCGCATGGGCAGGTTCCTCCCGCAGCGGCTGGCGAACATCTCGACCGGCTATCTGATGCGCACACTCACACAGCGCATACAGGTGAAGGAAGCTCGCCGGCTCGTCACCGAGGAAGGCGTCGGGATCGTGCATCAGCCCATGCCCGTCTCCCCGCGCGAACCGTCCATGCTCTACGGGTTGGGCGCACCGGTCGTGATCGGGCCGCTGAACGGCGGCATGGAGTTCCCGCCGGCGTTCCGCAGCCGGTCGTCTCGGCTCGAGCGATATGCCGTGGTTGCCGCCCGGGCGATGACCGACGTCATGAACTGGCTGATCCCGGGCAAGCGCCATGCCAGTGTGGTGCTGGTCGCCAACGAGCGCAGCCGCTTGGCCCTGCCAGCAGACGTTCGCGGCAAGATCATCGAGCTTAGCGAGAACGGCGTCGATCTCTCGACATGGACGACTGGTGCGACGGCAGGGAGCGAGGCGCGGCCCGGCCACACACGCTTTGTCTTCTCGGGACGCCTCGTCGACTGGAAGGGCGTCGATCTCCTGCTACGGGCCTTTGCCAGGGCGAGCACGCAAGCGCCGATGAGCTTGCTGATCGCCGGCGACGGAGAGGCGCGCGGCGGCCTGGAGCGGCTTGCCGGGGAGCTCGGCCTGCTTTCCGCCGATGAGGCCGCTGGAGCCGTGCATTTCGCCGGGTGGCTCGGCCAGGAGGAATGCGCGGACGTGCTGGCGGCGCGCGACGCCCTGGTGCTTCCCAGCCTCTACGAATGCGGGGGCGCCGTGGTCCTCGAGGCGATGGCGCTTGCCAAGCCGGTCATCGCCACCGAGTGGGGTGGTCCGCAGGATTATCTGGACGCGGAGTGCGGTATACTCGTGGCGCCGGATTCGTCCGAGGCCCTGGTTAGCGGCCTGGAAGAGGCGCTTGTCAGGCTGGCTAGCTCGCCGGCCGTGCGGCAGGCGATGGGGCAGGCGGCGCAGCGGCGCGTCCACGCCGAGTTCGACTGGGAGCGCAAGGTGGACGCGATGCTCGCTGTCTACGCGTCGGCGCTGAGTGAGGCGGACGGACGGACCGCCAGACATTGAGCGCGACTTTGCCGCTCGCTGCTTGAAGCGAGCCGGCCGTCGCGCAACCCAGGCCGCTACGGCTCCACGGCCACGATCGCTTCGATTTCGACCGTGATGTTGTCCGGCAGCGAGCCGAAGCCGACCGCCGATCGGGCGTGGCGCCCGCGCTCGCCGAAGACCTCGAGCAGCAGGTCCGAGCATCCGTTGATGACCTTTGGATGCGCCTCGAAGTCCGGCACGGCGTTGACCATGCCTAGCAGCTTGATGACGCGCCGCACCTTCGACAGGTCTCCGATGGCCGAATGGATGACGGCGAGCAAATTGAGGCCTGTGAGGCGGGCGTCGTCATAGGCCTGATCGATGCCGATCCCGGCGCCGACCTTGCCCGTCCGCAGGCGGCCGTCAGCCTGGCGAGGTCCCTGTCCGGAGAGATAGAGGATATTGTCCTCCCTTACGAACGGCACATAGGTGGCGATGGGGGCGGGCGGAGGCGGCAGGGAGAGGCCCAGCGCCGCCAGTCGGTCGTATGGGGTCATTGGCTCGATGTCTGCTGTTCTGCGAGTTCAGCCTGGCGGATGCAGGCGACGCTGTGGCCTGGGCCGACCGTTTCGCGCGCCGGCACCGTCTCTGCGCAGGCGGCGACCGCGTGCGGGCAGCGAGTGCGGAACACGCAGCCGGACGGCGGGTTGAGCGGGCTCGGGATGTCTCCCTGCAGGATGACGCGCTCGCGCCGCACGGTGGGGTCCGGCACCGGGGCGGTTGCCAGTAGTGCGCGCGTATAGGGGTGGCGCGGGTTGGCATAGACCGAGCGCGCCGGCCCATGTTCCATGACCCGGCCGAGATAGAGCACGACGATCTCGTCGCACAGGTACTCCACCACCGTCAGGTCGTGGGAGATGAAGATCATCGTCAGGCCGAGTTCGCGCTGCAGCTCCTGGATCAGGTTCAGCACCTGCGCCTGGACCGACACGTCGAGCGCCGAGACCGGCTCGTCGGCGATGATCAGTTCGGGTTCGACCGCGAGCGCCCGCGCGATGCCCACGCGCTGGCGCTGGCCGCCGGAGAACTCGTTCGGGTAGCGCCGGCCATGCTCGGGCGAAAGCCCGACGCGGGTCAGGAGCTCGTCGATCCTCGCCTGGCGGGCAGCACCTTTCGCCAGCCCGTGCGTGTCGATCGCCTCGCCGATGATGTCGCGCACGCGCATGCGCGGGTTGAGGCTGGAATAGGGGTCCTGGAAGATGATCTGCAGGCGCCGGCGATAAGCGCGCAGTGCCTTCTCGGACAGGCCGAAGAGGTCGACGCCATCGAACACGGCCTGGCCGGACGAGGGTTCGACCAGCCGCAGCAGGCAGCGTCCGGCAGTGGTCTTGCCCGAGCCGGATTCGCCGACGATGCCGACGATCTGGCCGCGCCGGACATCGAACGAGATGTCCTCGACAGCCTTGACCGGGCCGCTGCCGGTCGAGAACTGCTTGCTCAGGCCGCGCACCGACAGCAGGATTTCGGCTTCGCCGGCGGAGGTTTGTCGGGTGTCGGTCACAGGAGTTCGTGCCTCCAGCAGCGGGTCAGGTGTTCGGGCGACGCGTTCAGCAGGTCAGGCGGGGCGGCCTCGCAGCACGGCGCGGCAAGCGGGCAGCGCGGGGCGTATGCGCAGCCCGAAGGCAGGGCGAGCACGCTCGGCACGCTGCCCGGGATCGGATTGAGCATGCGCCGCGAGCCGTCGTCGGCGCGGTCGCGCTTCGGATCCGGAATGCAGGCGAGCAGACCCTTGGTGTAGGGATGGCGGGGGCGCGCGAACAGATCCCGCACCGGCGCCTGCTCGACGACCCGGCCCGCATACATGACCGCGACCTCGTGGGCGATCTCGGCGACGACGCCGAGATTGTGCGTCACGAACAGGATGCTCATGCCGATCTCGCGCTGCAGGCGCCGCATCAGGTCGAGGATCTGCGCCTGGATGGTCACGTCGAGCGCGGTCGTCGGCTCGTCGGCGATCAGCAGCGCCGGGTTGCAGGCGAGCGCCAGCGCGATCATCACGCGCTGGCGCATGCCGCCGGACATTTCGTGCGGATACTGGTCGAGACGCTTGTCGGCGGCGGGAATCTCGACGAGTTCGAGCATCCTCTTGGCGCGGGTCCGCGCTTCGGACCGGCCGATCGGCTCGTGCAGCCGGATCATCTCCATGATCTGGTCGCCGACGGTGAAGAGCGGGTTCAGGCTCGTCATCGGCTCCTGGAAGATCATGGCGATCTCCTTGCCGCGGATCGCGCGCATCCGCTTCTCGCTGAGCGCGGCGAGGTCGACGACGCTGCCGTCGCGCAGGCGGTAGAGCAGGCGGCCGCCGACGATCCGGCCCGGATGCGACAACAGCCGCATGACCGACAGGCTGGTGACCGACTTGCCGGATCCGGATTCGCCGACCACCGCGAGCGTCTCGCCGCGGCGGACGGTGAGGGTGACCCCGTCCACCGATTTTGCGGCGCGCGACCCCATGACGAAATGCGTGCGCAGGTCCTCGGCGCGCAGCACGACGTCGGCTGCGAGCGTCTCTGGCTGGGCGGCGGTTTTCAGTGCGGAAACGGCCATGGTCAGAGATCCTTGCGCAGGCGCGGATCGAGCAGGTCGCGCAGCCCGTCGCCGACGAGCTGCAGCGACAGTACGGTGAGGATGATGGCGAGGCCCGGGAAGATCGTCACCCAGTCCGCCTGGCCGACATATTGGCGGCCGGACGCGATCATGGTGCCCCAGGTCGGGATTTCCGGGCTGACGCCGACGCCGAGGAAGGAGAGGCCGGCTTCGGCGAGCATTGCATAGGCGAAGATGAAGGTGGCCTGTACCAGGATCGGCGAGACGAGGTTGCGCAGGACGTGCCGGGTCATGATGCGCCAGGTCGGCACGCCAAGCGCGCGCGCGGCCTCGACATAGGGCAGTTCGCGTATCACCAGCGTCGAGGCGCGCACGATGCGGGCGAGCCTCGGGGCGTAGACGATGCCGAGCGCGATGATGACGGTGGCGAGCGACGGCCCGAGCGCGGCGACCAGCGCGATCGCCAGCAGGATGTCCGGAAACGCCATCATCGCGTCGATGATGCGCGAGACCACGCCGTCCGCCTTGCGGAAGAAGCCAGCCACGATGCCGAGCGTGATGCCGACGACGCCGGCCAACGTGGTGGCCGCGGCGCCGACCATCAGCGACAGCTGGCCGGCATAGATCGTGCGGCTGAAGACGTCGCGGCCGAACTCGTCGGTGCCGAAGAACCAGGTCGCGCTCGGCGGCTTCAGCCGGTTGACGATCGACAGCTTGTTTGGCGCATAGGGTGCGATCAGCGGCGCGAGCACCGCAAGAAGCGTGATCGTCGCGATGACGGCAAGCCCGATCGCCAGCGTGCGGCGCTGGAGGATGAGGGTGGAGATGCGCGGAGTGTCCACACCGGCGGAGGAGGCAGCCATCAGTAACGCACCCGCGGATCGATCATGAGATAGAGCATGTCGATGCCGAAATTGATGAGGACGTAGATCGCGGCGATGACGAGCAGTGCGCCCTGGATCACCGGATAGTCGCGGCGCAGCACGGCCGAGACGACGAGATTGCCGACGCCGGGCAGGCTGAACACCGTTTCGGTGACGACGGCGCCGGAAACCAAAAGCGCTGCGGTCAGGCCGACGACGGTGAGCACCGGGATCAGCGCGTTCTTGAACGCGTGCTTCATGACGACGCGGAATTCGCCCATGCCCTTGGAGCGGGCCGTGCGCACGTAGTCGTCGTTGAGCACGTCGAGCATCGAGGCGCGGGTGAAGCGGGTGATCAGCGCGGACGATACGACGCCGAGTGCCGTCGCAGGCAGGACGAGGTGGCTCATGCGCGTCAGGAACGAGGCATCCGGGCCGCCATAGCCCGCGACCGGGAACCAGCCGAGGCGAACGGCGAAGACCTGGATCAGGATGAGGCCGAGCCAGAAGCTCGGGATGCTCGCGGCCAGCATGGTGAGCGTGGTGACCGACTGGTCGAACAGGCTGCCCCGCCGATAGGCCGACATGATGCCCACCGGCAGGGCGATGGCGCTGGCAATCAGAATGGCGAACAGGGTGAGGAAGAAGGTCGGCTCGGCGCGGTCGAGCAGGGCGCTCGCCACCGGCATGTCGAGGAAGATCGAGTGGCCGAGATCGCCGCGCGCCAGCTGTGCGAGGAAGTAGACATATTGGATGGGCAGCGGCTGGTCGAGGCCGAGGCGCACGCGCAGTGCCTCGATATCGGCCGGCGTCGCATCCGGGCCGAGCATGACCGCCGCCGGATCGCCGGGCGCCACGCGCACGATGATGAAGACGATCGTGACGACCGTGAACATCACCGTGAGCATGCCGAGGAGGCGCTGCAGGACGTATCGTGTCATCGATCGGCTCCCGTTCGTCCCTCCGGCGCGGCCGTGGCCGCGCCGGTTGAACCTGGCTGTTACTTGGTCAGGTAGGCGTTCCAGAAGTACGGCCAGGCCGAAGCCGTGAAGCCTCCGAGCTTGGGCGACTTGGCCGAAAGCGCGTTGAAGTCGCCGACCTTGTAGAAGGGCGCCTCTTCATAGATGAGCTTCTGGATGTCCGCCCAGATTGCCACGCGCTTCTCCGGGTCCATCTCGGTGTTGAGCGCGACCACGAGCTTGTCCTTGGCTTCGCTCGCCCACCAGCCCGGATAGGACAAAGGCAGCGGCGCGATCAGCGCCGGGTCCGGCAGGAAGGGGCTGTGGGTGATGAAGATGTCCCACAGCGCAGGCTCTGCGCGGCGCTGCACCAGCGTCGCCCAGTCGACCACGTCGAGCTGCACCGCAAGCCCCGCCGCCTTCAGGTACTCGGCAGCGACCTGCGCCATCTTGTAGTGGAACTCGTACTGCCGGCTGGTCAGGATGCGGATCGGCTTGCCATCGTAGCCGGCTTCCGTCGCCAGTTCCTTGGCCTTGTCCGGGTTGCCCTGGTTGTAGGCATCGACGCCGGCGTCCGACCGCCACTGGTAGCCTTCGGGGTAGAGGGCGCCGTCGACGGCGAAGAAGTCGGGCTTGCCGAAGGCGGCGGCCAGCATGTCCTCCGAATTGAGCGCCGCCTGCACGGCCTTGCGCAGGCCGGGCTTGGTCATCATGCCTTCCTTGTTGTTCATGATGAACATCGGCCAGCCGAAGGACTTCAGCACCAGCGGCTCGGTCTTGGCCTGGCCGTTGAGGCGATCGAATGCCTCGACCGGCAGCAGGTCGGCATAGTCGTACTGTCCGGCGATGGCGCCCTCGACGCGGGTGTTCGCGTCGGGGACCGGCACGAAGCGGATCTCGTCGAGATATTGCTTGCGCGCGCCGCCGAAGCCGTCCGGCTCGCCCTCGCGCGACTTGTAGCCGTCGAAGCGGACGAGCTGGAGATACTGGTCGGGCTTGCGCTCCTTGATCATGTAGGGCCCTGTGCCGACATATTCGGACAGCGTTTCGCCGATCTTCTCGGACGGCAGCACCACGGCTGCGGAGTTGTTGAAGGCGAGCAGGGCCGTCAGCGGCGCAAACGGCTGCTTGAGCGTGATGCGGACGGTGTAGTCGTCGACGGCCTCGAGCTTGTCGAGGTTGGCGGCTACCAGCTTGCCGCGCGAGGCGACCTCCAGCCAGCGCTTCAGCGAGGCGACCACGTCCTCCGAGGTCATCGCCGAGCCGTCGTGGAAGACGATGCCCTGGCGCAGCTTGATGGTGTGGACCTTGCCGTCGGCGGAAACCTCCGGCAGGCCCTCGGCCAGCAGCGGCGCGACGTTCCAGTTCTTGTCGAACGTGTAGAGCGTCTCGAAGAAGTGCTGCGTGACCATGCCGAGCAAGTCGCCCGTCGCGGTCATCGGATCGAGCGTGGTCAATTCGCCGATCGTCGCGACGTTGACGACGCCGCCGCGTTCCTGTGCATATGCCTGTGCCGCTGCCAGCATGCTCGCGCCTGCCAGACCTGCGATAATCAATTTCCTCAGCATGTTCGCCTCCCTTTATCCATTCGAAGTGCTGGTGAAGTATTCAGTGCGCCTTTGCCAGTGACGTGACGACGCGCTCCATCTGGTCGACCACGGCCTCGGTGATGCGCTCGCCCTTGGCGGCAGTCGCGGTGGACGGATCGCCGACCACGCCCGTTCCGCCCGACATCTGGTGCATGGTGCGGAAGAGCGCGCCGCGGCTGGCGCGGATCATGTCGGCGTTGGCCCAGTCGAAGGTCTCGACATAGGACATGTCGCCGATCAGGTCGCGGCGCACGCTGTCGGGCGCGGCCAGCAGCATCAGCGAGGTCTCGAATTCGCAGGCGTGGTTGACGCCGGCGAAGCCGCTTTCTCGGATCGCTTCGAGCTCTGGTGCCGCAAGGCGCCACCAGGTGAGCATGGCCATGCGGCAGTCGCGATGGCGCGAGCCGAAGGTTTCGAGCAGCACCTGTCCGATGGCCTGGTTGCCGCCGTGGCTGTTGAACAGGACGATGTTGGTGAAGCCGTGGCGCACCACGCTTTCCAATATGTCGCCGACATAGGCGAGGAAGGTCTCGTGGCGGATGCTCAGCGTCCCGGCAAATTCCATATGGTGCTCGGAGCAGCAGACCTTGACCTGCGGCAGGATGAGCGCCCGGTCGCCCATCCGCTCCTCCAGCCGGTCGAGGAAATGGCCGCCGATGGCGACGTCGGTGTCGATCGCAAGGTGCGGCCCGTGCTGCTCGATGGCGGCGACGTTGAGCACGACCGGGATCGACCGATCCAATCCGGCGAACTCGTTTGTGGTGAGTTTTTCCCAGCGCATCTGCGTCTACCCTCAGGCGATGGTGCGTTCGGAGGTGCGGAAGCGGGCGAGCGCGGCCTCGTCGAGCTTGACGCCGAGGCCCGGGCCGTCGCTCGGAATGCGCACATGGGGCGGCTCGAAGGCGAGCGGGGTCTCCAGCAGATCGTGCGAGCGGATCATGCGGCCGAAGATGTCGCCCGGCCAGACGCAGCTCCTGGCCGCGGCCGACTGGTGCACGTACATCGCCTCGAGGATGCCGAGGTCGACCTCCGAGCCGTGCCAGCAATAGAGGCCGGCGGTCGCGGCGATGTGGTCGAGCGCCTGGAACTTGGCGAGGCCGCCGTTGAAGTTGAAGCCGTCCACCGCATTGTGGGCGAGCGCGTTGATGGCGTCGTGCGGGCGCTGGCCCTGGTAGATGTAGGGCAGGGAGACGTGCAGCACGATCGGGATGGAGGAGAAGCGGCGCAGCTCGGCGAAGTCGAGCAGCATCCAGCGCGGCAGCGGATCCTCGAGCAGCAGCACGTTGCCGACCGCCTCGAGCTCGCGGATGATGCGCCGCGCGTTGCCCGAATTCTCCCAGCGCTGGTTGGGGTCGAAGATCACCTTCATGCCCGGCGCATGCTGCTTGATCTCGGCGCACCAGCCGGCGACGTCGTCCTCGAGGTCGCACTTGAACTTGATGACCTTGTAGCCCTGTTCCTGGTACTTGCGCACCCAGGGGCCCACTTCCTCCATCGTGCGGTGGCTCGACCAGGCGCTCACGGGGACGTGCTCGCGGATGGCGCCGCCGAGCAGCCGATGCATCGGCACGCCGAGCGACTTGGCATAGGCGTCCCAGATCGCGCATTCGAAGCCGTCATACTCGCGGCACAGCGGCAGCGGCAGGTCCTGCAGGGTCAGGTCCATGATCGACTGGCCGAGCAGGTTGGCGCAGATCGCCTCGATGCGCGGCCATTCGTGGTCGCGGTAGAACTCGCCGAGGCCAACGGTGCCGTCGGCAAGCGTCATGCGCAGGATGAGCTTGGGAAGCTCGTCGAACTGCATGCTCCAGGCGGCCTTGCCGCCGACGGGCAGCATGTGCAGCGGCTTGGCCAGGCTGTCGGAATTGATGACGCCCTTGTGGGCCGGCACGACGACCTCATCGAAGCGGAATGAAACGATGGTCTTGTCGGTGATCGGCATGGTCGGCTTTCGGCTCGCAGTTGGAACGAAACCGAGGATGTAGTTTTCCTACGATATTGTCAATCATTGCGGAGTAAAATTTCATGCCGAATTGAAAGCCGTGACGACACCGCCCCGGCCGATGCGGCGGAGAGAACCAATTCGGGAGCGTGGCGAGGGTCGGCGGCGGAGCGTCAGTCGCCGACGGGCTGGCTGTCGGTGCTGCCGTGCAGCGCGACCAGCGTCGAACGGGCGCGCCAGAGTTTCTTGCCGACGGTGTTGCGCCGGCGTGCGCCGATCAGCGTCGATATGCAGTCGAGCACGAAGAGCTGCCCGTAGCGTCCGCGGTTGGGCATGTAGAAGAACTTCTCTTCGTCGAAGGCAACCAGCGGCACGTTGACGGTCGCCTGCTGGGCGAGGGGGCTGCCGGGGTGGGTGACGGTGACCACCTTGGCGCCGAGCGACAGGGCGATCTGAGCGCTGTCGACGAGCGAGCGCGGCTTGCCTGTGACCGAGAAGATGAACAGCACGTCGTCGGCCTCGACAGTCGAGGCGATGATGCGCTGCTTGTAGGGGTCGGCGGTGGCCGACACGGCGATGTCGAGGCGGAACAGGCGGTTCTCGGCCTCGCGGGCGACGTTGGCGGAGCTGCCGCCGACGCCGAAGCAGAAGGTGCGCCGCGCCAAGTGGATCAGGTTGGCGGCCTGCTCGAGGGCCGCCGGGTCGCGCTGGGCGAAGGCGTTGGCGAGCGCCTGGCTGGTCGCGTCATAGACATGCTGGGCGACGTCCGGGCCGGTCTCGGCGGCCGATGTCCGTTCCGCCGCGATGTACATGCGGCCGATCGCATAGTCCTGCGCCAGCCTGATCTTGAAGTCGGTGAAGCCGTCGCAACCGATACGGCGGGCAAAGCGTATGATCGTCGGCTCGCTGACCTTGGCCTTCGCCGCGAGGTCCTTGATCGGCAGGCGCGTCGCGGCCTCGATGTCGTCGAGGATGACGTTGGCGATGGCGCGGTCCGCCGGGTTCATCTCTCCGTTTTCGATGCGGAGCCGGTCGATGAGGCTGGTCTGGTTTGCCATGTGGCCTTCGCTGCCGAGTCTGGGTCGGCCGATCCTAGGTCATGTCGGCAGGAATCCAAGGGGCCCTATTTTTCGCGAAACGGCACGGGCGCGGCACCGGATATCCACGCCCCTGCCGGTGTGCGGCCATGGCGTCGGGACATGGCTTGCAATAACATCCCGTTTAACGCGGCCGGACCTCCCCATTGGCGATCTGCCGCGAGCGGAGGAAAGCGAAATGGACGAACCCGATCGTTGGCGCCAGATGTCGAGCGCGCCGAAGGACGGCAGCAGGATCCTTGTCACGGTGCGCCCGGTCGAGCAGGGGCCGGCCGAGGTGGACGTTGCCTACTGGGCGCGGACCGACCAGTTCGGCAGCGAAGGCTGGCGCGCGGCCGATTCCGCTCCGGGCTGCATCATCGGCTATGCCGAGCCGGAACTGAAATGCTGGATGCCGCTGCCGCAAGCCAATCTGGGCAAGAACGCGGCCAAGGCCTTTGCCATGCCGCAGCCCTGGGAAGGCGACGAGATCGAGGTGGACGGGTCCGGCATCTGACTGGCCGGGCCGGCCGCAAGACGGCGTTCGGGGCGGGGTGCGTGGTGCGGATGATAGGAGTCGAACCTACACGCCTCTCGGCACTGGAACCTAAATCCAGGGCGTCTACCAGTTCCGCCACATCCGCATGCGACCGCCAATCCCATGTCGCCATCATTCTGTCAATCTCGCGGAGGAAATCGGCTTGGCCGGGAGAAATGGCGAAGATGGTTGAAAATTCGGCCCGCGTGTGACAAAAGGCCTGTCGAATATGACGGGACGCGAGAATCCGTCTCTGCTAGATACGATAAGAAGTAGAAATAACAACAACTTATCGAAATCTTCGGAAGGCGGCGGAACAGGTGGGCCGAAATAAGCGGTTCCGGGTTCCGGTTTGCGGACTTGAAGCCACCCCCGGCAAACGAATTCGGGCAGGCTGAACGGCTGGACGCCGTCGCGCCGCGCCATACGTAGAACAAAGGTTTGATGATGCAGGTCACCGAAACGCTCAACTCCGGTCTCAAGCGCGAGATCAAGGTCACGGTCCCGGCCGGCGACATGGAAGCCCGCCTGGCAAAGCGGCTTTCGGATGCCAAGGACAAGGTCCGCATCAACGGCTTCCGCCCGGGCAAGGTGCCGCTCCAGCACCTGCGCAAGATGTACGGCAAGTCATTCATGGCCGAAGTCGTCAACGAAATCCTGACCGACTCGACCCGCACGATCATCGCCGACCGCGGCGAAAAGGCTGCCATGCAGCCCGACGTCGTGATGACCGAAGACGAAAAGGAAGCCGAGAAGATCCTCGCCGGCGGCGCCGACTTCGAATTCTCGCTGAGCTACGAAGTCATTCCGGCGATCGAGATCAAGGAATTCTCCGACATCAAGGTTTCGCGTCCGGTCTACGACGTGCCGGCAAGCGAGATCGACGAGCAGGTCAAGCGCATCGCCGAGTCGGCGCGTACCTTCGAGACGAAGGCAGGCAAGGCCGCCGAGGGCGATCGCGTCACCATCGACTATGTCGGCAAGATCGACGGCGTTGCCTTCGATGGCGGCACGGGCGGCGACCAGCCGCTGGTGCTCGGCTCGAAGGAGTTCATCCCGGGCTTCGAGGACCAGCTGGTCGGCGCCAAGGCCGGCGACGAGAAGCTCGTCACCGTCACCTTCCCGGAAAACTACCAGGCCGCGCACCTGGCCGGCAAGGAAGCCACCTTCGACGTCACCGTCAAGGAAGTGGCCGCTCCCGGCGCCCTCGAGATCAATGACGAGACGGCCAAGAACCTCGGCCTCGAGTCGCTCGACAAGCTGCGCGAGATCGTCCGCGGCCAGCTCGAGAACCAGTTCGGCGCCATGACGCGCCAGAAGGTGAAGCGCCAGCTGCTCGACCAGCTCGACGGCAACTACAAGTTCGAGGCGCCCTCGAAGCTGATCGAGGCCGAGTTCAACAACATCTGGGGCCAGGTCACCCGTGATCTGGAGCTCGCCGGCCGTACCTTCGCCGACGAAGAGACGACCGAAGAGGAAGCCCGCGCCGAGTACCAGCGCCTGGCCGAGCGCCGCGTGCGCCTGGGCCTCGTGCTCGCCGAGATCGGCGAGAAGGCCGGCGTGACTGTTTCCGACGAGGAGCTGCAGCGCGGCCTGTTCGACACGGTTCGCCGCTACCCGGCCAGCCAGCAGCAGGAAGTTTTCGATTTCTACCGCAACAACCCGTCGGCGCTGGTCAACCTGCGCGCGCCGCTGTTCGAGGAAAAGGTGGTCGACCACCTGCTGTCGCAGATCTCCGTCACCGACAAGAAGGTGAGCAAGGAAGAGCTGCTGGCGGACGACGAGGACGAAGCTGCCGAGAAGCCGGCCAAGAAGGCTGCGGCGAAGAAGGCCGCCAAGGCCGAGGCCGCTGAGGGCGAAGAGCCGAAGAAGAAGGCCGCTCCGAAGAAGAAGGCCGCCAAGGAAGGCGACGCCGAGTAAGGCTCAGCTTCCAGACAAGGTTAGCAAAGGCCGCCGGGAAACCGGCGGCTTTTTTCGTTTGCCGTCTTGTCTGGACGGCCCGCGACCGCGCATCGGCGTCAGATCAGTGCCAGGCCCTTCATGCTGGCAAATCCCTTGCGACCGATGATGATGTGGTCGTGCACCGAAATGCCGAGCGGCTTGGCCGTGTCGATGATGGTCCTGGTCATGTCGATGTCGGCGCGCGACGGGGTCGGATCGCCCGAGGGGTGGTTGTGAATCATTCCACCCAAGGCTGTATCTATTTAAATATACTAGAGATTTTTGTGATTTAGAGACAGTTGGGGACGTTATTTGGGATAGGTCTCTCGTGTCCTATCATGATCGTCACGCTCCATCCTCAGCCCGCACGTCGATTCGTCCCAGAGGCCGGCAGCTCACTTTGTTCTTTTCATCCCAAGAATCAAGCTCGGCCACCGGATAGAGGACGGCTTTGCCGATCTTGACGAAGCATGGGCCGATTCGCATCGATCTCCAGTTTCGTAGTGTACCGGGCGAAACGGTGCCACGATAGCGTTCCGAAACTTCTTCGGGGGTAAGAAATCTGTTCTCTGCCATTCCGATCTCCTGGCGTGACGCGCGGTGACTGGATCACCGCGGTACGGCAGCACCCTATCCTTCACAGTCAATAAGCACTTGGGCCGTTCGTTCATTTCAGCACACGGACATACATGCGTGAGCTCTGAAAACGATGAAAGTGGAAATCGGCGATCGCAGGGAAGTCGGATAGTGCCGGTTAAATATCGGCGGGTTGTCAAGCGGGCTTGTAGACCCCCTGCGGCTTAAACCCCATCTTTTTTTCCCGCTCCCAACGTAACGGGCGCATTCTTACAATTAAGTGCCAAACGACAGCCACACAGTCACATTCTTCGGGCGGGCAATTGCCTCTGCCGCCTATACAGGTCGGACAGCCATTGGGAAGCTGCCGCTCCAGCCCAGCTTCTATCCGGATATCGTGCTTTCGGTCGTCTGTCATGTCGTTCTCGTAGATGAACTTGTCGCCGCGGCGCAGGTTGAAGCTGCGAAGCGTTCGGTCCGGAGTTTCGGCTTACAACTCCTAGGAACCGTAATGCACGGCGTCGATGCGAAGCCGATGAAAGGTAAAATCCGCGCCACCCCAGCACCACCTGAAAGACGCCTTGCAGTTCCCTCAACGTCATGGCCACCGGCACTAGGACACGCCTTCAAACCATCGGGCTTATATCGAGCAGGCGGGCCTTCAGTTGTAGGATCGAACCGCGGGCTCCACCCGAAGAGTCGATCTCGGCGTCAGGCATGCTCCAATTCAGTCCGGTGCAGGCTACCGCGACAAGTCTATCGCCGCTCTCTCGCTCGGACTGCCGGTAATATCCCACACCTTTTCCTGCTCTCCACCGCGGTTAACCCAACGACAAATCCCTCGATCGACTCAGTTTTAGTAAACTTTTTCGTAACACCGGCTCCCATAGGGTTCGGCAACCAGTGCCGGCCCACGCTCGGCAATTCCAGTTTCGCGGTTACGGGAGGCGGATGGTGTCTATTGCCGGGCATTTCAACTTTGCACTCAAGGCAGTCTGGCAATTTATGCTGGTGTCGATCCTCGTGATCGGGGCTCCTTCCGCGGCGACTGCCAATTCAAAGTATGCCGGTATCGTGGTCG
Source organism: Aminobacter sp. BE322 (assembly GCF_050433525.1). Taxonomy (NCBI): domain Bacteria; kingdom Pseudomonadati; phylum Pseudomonadota; class Alphaproteobacteria; order Hyphomicrobiales; family Phyllobacteriaceae; genus Aminobacter; species Aminobacter sp. BE322. The sequence continues at coordinate 132,706 of NZ_JBNPXB010000007.1, forward strand.
ACGCCAAGACGGGCAAAACCCTCTATGCAGATCATGCGGACGCGCTACGTTACCCCGCATCCCTGACCAAAATGATGACCCTCTATCTCACATTCGAGGCGCTGAAGAGCGGGCGGATTTCGAAGTCCACCCGCATTCCTGTTTCTCGTAACGCTGCTGCTGAGGTGCCCACGAAACTTGGACTCAAGCCTGGCCAGACCATAACCGTGGAGCAAGCGATCTTCAGCTTGGTGACGAAGTCAGCCAATGATGTCGCGACAGCCCTGGGTGAGTTCCTGGGCGGATCGGAAGCCGGTTTCGCGCAGATGATGACGGCCAGGGCACGGCAACTCGGAATGAGCTCGACCACCTTCAAGAACGCCCACGGCTTGCCAAACGGCGCCCAGAAGTCCACTGCGCGCGATATGGCCCGGCTCGGCATGGCGCTGCGCGACCATCATCCGGAGTACTACGACTATTTTCGGACACGGTCCTTTACCTACAAGGGTCGCACCTATGGCAATCACAACCGATTGTTGGACCGGGTGAAGGGCGTCGACGGCATCAAAACTGGCTATATACGAGCATCCGGCTTCAACTTGGTCAGTTCGGTGGAAACGGATGGTCGAAGCATTGTCGCCGTCGTGATGGGCGGGCGCTCCGGCCGTAGCAGGAATACACATATGATCGATTTGATTGGACGCTATCTGTCCAAGGCATCGACTGGCCCAGATCGGTTTGTGATCGACCGTCCGGGGACCGATGCATTGGTCGCTTCTGTCAGGCTGCCAGAAGACGATGTGCCGGTGCCAACCGACCGCCCTTCCATTAAGATAGTGACTGCCTATGTTGAAGACGGCATCGGCGCCTATAGCAATGCTGTCGTGGCGTCCGACGCACGCCCGAAGGCGCCCGTCAAAACGATGGCCCCCATTGACCGCATCGCCACAGGATCAACGCGCAGCGGCGGGTGGGTGATTCAGATTGCCTCCATGCCGTCCAAAACCCAGGCCCTGGAGATTCTCGAACGCACGACCAAAACCGCACCGGCAATCCTTGGCGCTCTTTCACCTTTCACTCAGCAATATACCACGGAAGGGGAAACCTATCATCGCGCCCGTTACGCAGGGTTCGAATCGAAGGGCGCAGCTTGGGATGCCTGCCGTGCGCTCAAATCGAAAAGCATCTCATGCTACGCGGTCCGCGAAAGTTCTAGACAGAACACTTGAATATTGCTGTGCCGGGCCGGATGTCTGCTGAGTAGCAACACGCTCTCGCAGCCTGGCGAAGACGGAGTTTTCGCAAACTTGGAAACGTCGTATTGCTCGACCGTGGAAGGGTGATCTGCAGGTTACCAAAACGCCACGGAGAAACACTAGCTAGTTCCGGAAATACATACACCAAGTTTGAAAGCGGGCCGACTACACCACTCTGGCGGAGTTCCGATTTGTCCTTCGCTGCTTCCTTTCCTCGAGTTCAGCGCGAACGAAGCCAGAAAAATCGGCCTGACCTCACGCCAGCATCAGGCCGGCGGGCAACAGGTGGTTCTGATACCATATCGCGTCACTGTAGTCGCAACCGTTCTGGCAAGTGTGTCGGGCCGTATGTGAGCACGACAGCGTGTTGATTCAGGCATTCCATTTTTTGTCTTGCATATCCCTGCTCCTGCGATGATCGTCGCGGCATGGTCGCCACTAGAACCGAATTGTCCATATAGCTTCGGTTGACGTGCCTCCGATTTCGAGACGATGGTTGCACCTGTGGCTTACATACCTTAAATACTAGCTATTCCCTCGCAATTTCGCGAGGACCGGAGACACCGAAGCAGTCGGCACGCGGCGAACCGCAGCGACAACCTCGGTGAATCTGCCCAAGCCTTGAGCTTTGACAGCGTCTCGCGGTTCTTGCCGTCTGCAGCGGCTTTGCCATCGGCATCGCCGATGCATTGCGTCGCGCGTCTCCGACAGAAAGGAGACGCTTTTTGACGAAACGATCCAGCAAGACAGTTTCATCTCCGATCGCGCACCCGTCGACCGTCGACGTTATGGGATCGGGGCCCGTGCCTATCTTACCCCGTGAAGGGAGCAGCACCGTCGAGGTTGCCTCCCAGCCAACCTGTCGTGTCGCGCTCCGCAAGGACGTCGGCCACGGAGTTGCCGAATCGCTGCTGCGATATGTGAACGATTTTGGACAAGGTAAAGGCACCACCTTTGCCGAGGACGGGCTGACCTGGCTGGAGCTTCAGTTCCGCGAGGACCGCGAGATGCTGAAAAGCCAGTTCCGAGACCTCTTTTATTGTCAGGAGGCCGCGCATGGGCGCTGCCTTTGACATCCAAGAAACCAAATCGCCGGGCGAAAACCCTTCGCGCCCTTTGCAAGCTACGAGCAGTTCGCGCCGCACCTTCGCTATCATCTCACACCCCGACGCGGGCAAGACCACGTTAACGGAAAAGCTCCTGTTCGAGAGTGGTTCGATCCGCCTTGCGGGAGAGGTCAAGGCGCGGGGCGAGCGGCGGCGGACGCGTTCGGACTGGATGGAGATCGAGCAGAAACGCGGCATCTCGATCTCAAGTTCCGTCATGACCTTCGAACATGAAGGCCTGACGATGAACCTGCTCGACACGCCGGGTCACTCCGACTTCAGCGAGGACACCTTCCGGACCCTGACTGCCGTCGATTCCGCCATCATGGTGATCGACGCCGCAAAGGGCATTGAGAGCCAGACCTGGAAGCTGTTCGAGGTCTGTCGCATGCGCAACATCCCGATCATGACCTTCATCAACAAGGTCGACCGGGAAGGACGCGAGCCGCTGGACCTGCTCGACGAAATCATGGACCGCCTGGCGCTTGACGTCGCGCCGCTAGCTTGGCCGGTGGGCATGGGCGTCGACTTCCAAGGTGTGCTCGACCTCGTCGGAGGGCAGATGGTGCTCCCGGACGGGTCGCCCGGTGCGGTCCGCTGGACCGAGGATTCGCCACTTTCAACAGATCCCGAACTCAGGAAGGACCGCATCTTCGGGCCTTCTCTGGAGGGGCTGGAAATCGTCTGTGCCTCACTCTCGTCGTTCGATCCTGCAGGCTATCGGGAAGGTCATCAGACACCCGTCTTCTTCGGCTCGGCGCTTCGCAATGTGGGCGTGCGGCAACTTCTGCATGCTCTAGCCAAACATTCGCCCGGTCCGCAGCCACAGCCCGCTGCGCCGGAGCCGATCGATCCGAGCGACGATGAGGTCAGCGGCTTCGTGTTCAAGGTCCAGGCGAACATGGATCCGAACCACCGCGACCGCATCGCCTTCGTCCGGCTCTGTTCAGGTCGCTTCACGCGCGGCATGAAACTCAAGAACGTACGAAGCGGGCGTGAACTGAAAGTGCCGAACCCGATGTTCTTCTTCGCGCGCGAACGCGAACTCGCCGAAGAGGCCGTGGCCGGCGACATCGTCGGCATCCCCAACCACGGCACGCTCAGCGTCGGCGATACGCTAACCGAACGGACCGCCAGAACGGTTACAGGTATCCCGAACTTCGCGCCTGAGATCATTCGCCGGGTCCGCATTCTCGACACGTCGAAGATGAAACAGTTGTCGAAGGCGATGGACGATTTGTCCGAGGAAGGCGTCATCCAGGTGTTCCGGCCGATCATCGGCTCAACGTGGTTCGTGGGCGCCGTTGGACCACTCCAGTTTGAGGTTCTGGTGGCCCGTGCAGCGGCCGAATATGGCGTCGACGTGATGCTGGAGGCTTCCCAGTTCGAAACGGCGCGGTGGATCGCCTCGAATAACAAGGAAGCCTTCGAGCGTTTCGCACGCGCCGAGCGCAATTCCATCACCGAGGATCGCGCCGGTGCACACGTCTACTTTGCCCGCAACGAATGGGAACTCGCCCGCACACAGCGCGACTGGCCAGACATCGAGTTCTGGGCCACCCGCGAGCGCGGGTGAAATCGGAAAAGGAGAAAGCGTGTGAGAATCCATCTCGACGGGCTAACGATTCAGTGCCTATCCGGTTCGCTCGCCGAGCAAGCAAACATTGATGGGCTGATCGTCTTCGTGGACACCTGGCTGCAGCCCTATGGAACCGAGGCGGAGCGCATACATGAAGCGGGAGGCCAGCGCCTCAGAGGAGCCTGTGCGGAAGCAGGACCGATGACGCTTGGCAAACTGGCCGTGACTGCGGGATTTGGCGTTCCGGCGGACAGGCTGATCAATTGCGTCGTAGCGTCTCTCGACAGCCCGCATCCGGGCGACGAACTGATACGACGCTGCACGCTTGAAGGTTTTCGGAAGGCGGATGGGCTCGGCTTACGCTCCGTGGCGCTGTCGCCGCTCGGCAGTCTGTCCAACGACGAGGCCTCTGGCTGTCCAGCGATCCTCCAGGCGGTCGCCGAGATGCCGGGACAAGCACATCATCTCGATCTCGTGCGCATCATCGTACCCGATGACCAGTCCCGCGACGACGTGTCGATGATGATCGTCCGCGAGGCCTCCAGGCGGCGCCAGGAGGAAGGAGTGGCATGATGAAGTTCCGCGTGAAAGAAGGATATGGACAGTCGACCGTCCGGGAGATCGGCTCGTATCTACGTCTCCATGGCTCAGGTCATCACTGGGTCGAGAAATTCCGCGGCGAGATCTACGTGCATCCAGGCGATGAACCAGACGAGCGGATACTGCTCGAAGAATTTCAGCAACTGGTCGAACCTGTCACTGGCGGAGACGACGATTGAGTGGGAGGCAACCCGCGTCGAACGCGCTTGTCGCCGCCGCCTTCGCGCTCACCATGTCGTCGGCCTTCGGTCAGACCTATTTCATCGCGATCTTCGCGCCGTGGCTGAAGGCGGAGCTTGGGCTTACCGACGGCGGGTTCGGGATGCTTTACGCCGTCGCGACGACCGCGAGCGCGGCCGCGCTCGTTTGGGGCGGCAAGGTGGCGGACATCTGGCCTGTCCGCAGGCTCGGCCCGCTGGCGATCTTGGCGCTAGCGGCCGTGTGTATGGCGATGTCGGTCGTTTCGGTTGCGTGGATGCTTCTCCCTATTCTTTTTGGCCTGCGGCTGTTCGGCCAGGGGGCGATGGGGCATCTGGCGATCACCGGTACAGGGCGATGGTACCTGCGCCGGCGAGGGCGGATGCTGTCAATCGCCGTGCTCGGATTCCCGGCGAGCGAGGCGGTGATGCCCTTTATTGCAGTGTCCTTGATCGCGAGCATAGGATGGCGGGAAACTTGGCTCGCCGCCGCTTCAGTGCTGGTTGCGGTCTCAATTCCGGTTGTCATGCTTCTGCTTCGCAAGGAGCCTCCGCCATCGGCGGTGGAGCCGTTCGAAATAACGTCCGGCATTGAGCAGCGAAGCTGGACGCGCGCCGAAGTTGTCCGCAGGCCAGAGTTCTTTGCGGTCGTGGCAGGCATCGTCGTGCCGTCATTCGCCATGACGGGGATTTTCTTTCACCAGGTCCATCTGGTCGAGGTGAAGGGCTGGACCATGCCGTGGTTCGCCGGATGGTTTCCGCTATACGCTATAACCAGCGTCGCGACCGCGCTCATGACGGGATGGCTGGTCGACCGCTACGCGGCGAGACGGTTTCTGCCGTTGTTCCTCATGCCGATGGCAATGGGTATCGCGGTTCTCGCTACGTTGCGTTCGCCATGGGCGGTCCCCATGTTCATGCTCCTCGGCGCCCTGACGAACGGCGCCGCGTCCACATTGATCGCCGCCGTTTGGGCTGAATTGTTCGGAACTCGTCATCTCGGCTCCATCAGGGCGATCGCCTTCGCAGGCCAGGTGCTGGCTTCCGCGCTGGCGCCGGGCTTGATCGGGCTGCTGCTCGACCTGGCTGTGCCGATCGAAACCCAGTACTGGGGGATGGTCGTATACGCTGTCGTGTCGATGATCTGGCTCCGGACCCTTTTGCCGCGGCTCGATCGGATCGCGAGCGAAGGGTTGGCCCCGATAACGCCAGACGGAGCGCTCCTTTGACGGCAGCCGAGATACATACCGATAACGGCTCCTGGGCCGAACTGTTGACGGGCGGCAACGCCCCGCGGTTCGCGATGGTGCTTTTGGGGGTTTGGCTGACGGCTGTCGACAGCCTCGTAACTTCCACCATCATGCCCACCGTCGGCGCCGACCTCGGCGGCTATGCGCTGTTCGGCTGGGCTGTTGCAGGATTTTTCGTTGGTGTTGTGCTCGCAAGTGCGAGTGCGGGGAGGCTGTCGGAAATCTTCGGCCTCGGGAGGGCGACTGTAATGTCAGCACTCCTCTTCGCAGCCGGTTGCGCATTGAGCGCTATCGCGTGGGACATGCCCGTCTTCCTTTTCGGGCGGCTTGTGCAAGGCATCGGCAGCGGATGGATAGCGGGCTTCGCCATGGTAGCGGTTGGAGCGCTGTTCGCCGAGAAACATCTGGCCCGCGTGTTTGCCTCGGTGACGGCGGTTTGGGGTGTTGCCACCCTGCTCGGACCATTGGTAGGCGGGGTGTTCGCAGAAGCCGGAAACTGGCGGGGCGTGTTCTGGTTCTTCGTTGTCCAGGCACTCGCGTTCGGCGCACTCGCAGCCGTGCTCCTTCGCGATCAGAGCAAACCGAAGAAGGAGTCCCGCGTACCCTGGCTGCAACTAGCGGTGCTGGCGCTCGCGGTCGCCGCCGCCGCCGCTGCAAACGTCGTCGGCAAAGCCTGGGTAGCGGCGGGAATGACCTTGCTCGGCGGCGCGCTCTGTCTCGTCGTGTTGTCGATTGAGCGCCGCGCGTCGGTGACGCTACTTCCTCGGGCGGCGTTCAGACTACGGACGGTGGGCGCGGGGTATCTCGCCATGTTTGCGCTTACCGCAGCATTGACAGGCTTGCTGGCCTATGGCCCGGCGGTCCTTCAGGAACTCCACGGCCTGTCGTCGCTTCAGGCTGGCTATGCAGTCACGATGCAGGCACTCGCCTGGACCGCCTGCGCCTTCTGTGTTGCGGGAACGCCGCCCGGAGGAGGCAAGGGATGGATTCGTGCCGGTGGCGTCCTGGTGCTCTCGGGACTTGCCCTTCTCGCGGCATTCACGAGCAACGCCCCGCTTCCGCTCTTCCTGCTCGCGGCCACCGTCACGGGGGCAGGCTTCGGCCTTTCGTCGAGCCTCATGAATCGTCGCGTGCTGGGGCTGCTCGGCGAACACGACAAGGCCACGGGCAGCTCCGCGCTGATAGCAGTCCGTCAGACCGGCGGCGCATTCGGAGCGGCTGTCGCCGGCACGACAGCTAACCTCGCGGGGTTTGGTACCGGCCTCACTCTGCAAACCGCTGAAGCGACCGGGCTTTGGGTCTTCGTCACCGCCATCCCGTTCGCAGCAATTGGTGCTTGGGCCGCATGGCACATGGCTGCCAAGAAAGCGGACGGCTGACTATTTGGCGCACCGGACGCAGGCAGAGAATGTCGGATCGACATCGAGCCTTCCTGGTGCGATCGGTTCACCGCACTCAACGCAGTAGCCGTATTCGTCTTCCTCGATGCGCTTCAGCGCCTGCTGGATGGCCACACGCCGGGCGGCGCGACGGCGCTGCACGGCCTGCGACATCGCCTGCATCTGCATTGCGTCAATACGCGAGACGCGGCCGACGCTCTGCTGGTCGAGCTCAACCGGCGCACTCCATGAGGCGTTTTCCTCATCGAGCTTCTCGATCTCCGCCAATTCTTCTTTGAGTCGAGGCCGGAAGCGGGCAACGAGTTCCTTGTAGCCAAGGTCTTCCATGGCGCATTGAGCTCCAGGGTCAGCGAAACATCAAGACCGGGATCTTGCAGCGGCGGACCATCGCCTCGGTCGTGGAGCCGATGACGAGGCTGCGAATACGAGAATGGCCGTAGGCACCCATGACGAGCAGTCCTATGCCCTGTGTCTCGACGTACGAACCGATGCCGTCTTCCGGCTCGCCTGGAATCAGCGCTCCCTCCGCTTCGAACCCCGCATCTTTCAGGCGCTGCACGGGTGCATCAAGCCGCGACCGGTTCTCCGCGGTTTCCGCGCCGACAGACAGAACTGTTGCCTTCATACCTTTCAGCAGGCCGCTCGCTGCGACGAAATCGACGGCGCGCTCGGCGCTCTTGCCGCCGTCGAAGGCGATCACGAACCGGTCGAACGGCGTGTATTTCCGAGCGGCGACCAGCACAGGCCGGGTCGAGGAACGGACGACGCGTTCGAGATTGGAACCGAGATGGAGCTTGGCAAAATCCGCCGCTTCGCCGCGCTTGCCGATCACGACCAGTTGCGCGTCTTTCTCAAACTCCGTCAGAGCTTCCAGCAGATCGCCATTGCGCAGGCGCGTCTCCGTCTGAACGCCCTCCGACATGACAATTTCTTTCGCTGTCTCCAGGAGCGCGCGGCCCTTGGCCTGCGCGAGCTTGGCGTGCTGTTCGTCTAGGCGGGCATATTCGTCGAGGAGAGCGACGCGCTGGTTGAACTCCAGGCTTCCGCTGAGATCAAATGTCCCAGCCATGCGGCGGCCGAGCACGTGCGCGATCTCTACGGATAGCACCATGCGGGATGCCGCCCAGGCGGACAGACGGCACACACTCTCGGCGTAAACCGATCCATCGATGAAAGCGAGTATCTTGGACATTCCGGTTCCTCCCTCAGTGACTCGTCAGGCTGTCGAGCGCGCCCGGCTTGTCGTGGATTGCAAGTTTATCGACTAGTGTTTCGCTCGCCTCGTTCATGCCGAAGACCTCCACTTCGGCACCCTCACGCCTGAACTTCAAGATGACGGTGTCAAGCGCGGCAACCCCTGTCAGGTCCCAGATATGGGAACGGCTGACATCGATACGAACCTTCTCGACCGCCTCTTTGAAATCAAAGGATTTCTGGAAGCGCTCGGCCGAGGCGAAGAAGACCTGACCCTCAACCACGTAGGAGCGCTCCCTGCCGTCCTCAGAAACGGTCGACGTAACTCGGAAGATCTGCGCCACTTTGGAAGCGAAGAACAGGCCCGAGAGGAGTACACCGACAAGCACGCCGATGGCGAGGTTATGTGTGGCCACGACAGCGATCACGGTCGCCACCATCACCACGGACGAACGCCGCGGATGATCGCGCAGGTTCTTGATGGAGCCCCATGAGAAGGTGCCGATCGAGACCATGATCATGATCGCGACGAGCGCGGCCATAGGGATCGCGGAAACCCACTCGCCCAAACCGACGCACATGCCGAGAAGAAAAACACCCGCCGCGAACGAGGACAATCGCCCCCGGCCGCCCGACTTGATATTGATGACCGACTGGCCAATCATCGCGCAACCCGCCATGCCGCCGATGAAGCCCGTCGCCACGTTGGCCACGCCCTGGCCGACGCATTCGCGGTTCTTGTCGCTGTCTGTGTCCGTGAGTTCATCGACGATGGAAGCGGTCATCAGCGATTCAAGCAGTCCGACCACCGCGACCGCCGCCGAGTAGGGTAGCACGATCATCAAGGTCTCGAGCGTCAGCGGCACGTCCGGCAGCAGGAAGACGGGAAGCGTCGCTGGCAATTCGCCCATGTCGCCGACCGTGCGGATATCCATTCCGAAATACATCGCTGCGGACGTCAACACCACGATGCAGACGAGTGGCGAAGGGATAGCCTTGGTCAGATGCGGAAAGAGGTAGATGATGGCAAGCCCCGCCGCAACCATGACATAGGTCATCCACGGGACGCCCACGAGTTCGGGGATCTGCGCCATGAAAATCAGGATCGCCAGGGCGTTGACGAAGCCCGTGATGACCGAGCGCGAGACGAAGCCCATCAAGTCGCCGAGACGAAACAGCCCCGCGAGAATCTGGAGAACGCCTGCGAGAATGGTGGCGACCAGCAGATACTGCAGGCCGTGATCCTTCACCAACGTGATCATCAGGACGGCGGTGGCGGCTGTCGCGGCCGAGATCATGCCGGGCCGCCCGCCCGTGAAGGCGATGATAACGGCAATGGAGAACGACGCGTAGAGGCCGACCTTGGGATCGACGCCGGCAATGATCGAAAAGGCGATGGCTTCGGGGATGAGGGCAAGTGCCACGACGACACCTGCAAGCAGGTCCCCGCGTATATTGCCAAACCACTCATCGCGGATTCTTGTGAAGTTCATAGGAAAATTGTCTCCAAGGCGCCGGCCGACGGACGACGCGAACTGAAAGGGATATGAAATGGAGTGAATGCAAGACCATGCGCTCCGCAAGGGAGAGCGGCAATTGTCACTCCGCAGCCTGTTCAAACGGCGACGCCCGTTCCATTTCCAGATCTCGCAGAACCGTCTCACGCTGCGCTATGTAGTCTCTGGTCAGTGGCGCTGCGTTTTGATCGTGTGCAAGCTGAATCTGGAAGACCATCATGCCCTGGTAGCGGAATGCTGTCTCGGACGCGGCAAGGTAAAACTCCCACATTCGGGCAAACCGCTCATCATACAGCGCGACCGCCTCATCTCGGCGCGCCATGAATCTCTGTCGCCAGGCCTTCAGCGTATCCGCATAGTGCAGGCGCAGGATTTCAATGTCGCAGACGACGAGACCTTGCCGCTCGATCGCCGGCAGCACTTCCGAAAGCGCCGGGATGTAGCCGCCAGGGAAGATATACTTCTGAATCCAGGGGTTTGTGTGGGAGGGTCCATCGGACAGCCCGATGGAATGAAGAAGCATCACTCCATCCGGCTTCAGGAGGGTCTTCGCTTTTGCAAAGAATTCGTCAAAATGGCCGACGCCGACATGTTCGAACATGCCGACAGAAACGATGCGATCAAAGCGTTCATCAAGGCGGCGGTAGTCCTCGAGCAGAAAATGCGCCCGGTCCTGCAACCCCGTATCTCTGGCACGGCGATTCGAAACAGAAAACTGTTCTTCAGATAGGGTGACGCCCAGTACATCGGCTTGCGCGACTCTAGCCAGATAAAGGCCGAGCCCACCCCATCCCGAACCGATATCCAGTACGCGCTGATTAGGCTCCAGCCCCAGCTTTGCCGCGATGTGCCGCTTCTTGGCCATCTGGGCTTGCTCAAGGGAAACATCGGGCGTCTCGAAATAGGCGCATGAATACTGGCGATCTTTATCGAGGAACAGCTCGTAGAGGGCGTCATCCAGATCGTAATGATGTGCCACGTTCTTTCTTGAACGGCCGAGCGTATTGTGCTGCCTGATCCGCCGCGACAGGTGGGACATCCGCCGCAGGAGACGTGCCGGCCCGGTCAGTTTCTCGACGCCGGTGTTCTTGAAGACAAGCTCCAGAAACGCGTAGATCGTCCCACTCTCGACTATAAGGCGCCCATCCATGAAGGCCTCTCCCACCGCAAGTTCCGGGTTCAGGAAGACTTTCCATTGGGTTAGCCTGTCGGTGAAGCGGACCACAATTTCTTGTCCACTCCGGTCACCGAATTGGTGACTGCGGCCGCCTGCATCGATGACGGTAAGCCGGCCCACTTTGATATGTCGAGAAATGAAGCTGGTGAAATAGTTACTCATTCTGCTGCCCGCAGCGCCTTAGCTTCTGACGATCGCAGCACATGTCTCCCCCGCCTGCCAGAGGTGACCGGCAGTGGTCTCTCGTCATTTATCGACGGGTATTCCGATCAATATGTGCGCAAGAGAACTGACAAGGGGATCACACTGCGTGCGGTCAGAACGCCGGCACAGGATTTGATCAGTTGCCGGGGGATAGGCGCCCGGATGAGCCACCCGGCAAACCGGGTCCACTTATTGTGGCTTCAATGCGGCAACGAGCCGCCCAGTTCAAGTCATGGCTGCTGTGCATTTTCTGCATGGCTTACTATGACGGCGGCAAAGCGCCGTGAGAGCTAAGCGTTTCCTTCGGGCACCAGTTCTTCCAGAATGACGGCTTCGGCTTCGTTCAACCGCTGTCGTTGGTAGCGGATCGTCGCCGCAGCCACTTTCAACATACCGCTCATCTCGGCCTTGCTGAAGTGGGACGGATTGTCGGCAATGTGCTCAAGCTCTTCGGCGACATTCATGTCATCATACATAGGTTCTATTCCTTGAGGCCGTTGTGGGATTGGCATCCGATGGGAGAAATAATGCGATGGAAATCCTCACGATCCTTGTCAGGGAAGCACTCCCAGAACGGAAATTACCATCAGGATCGCTATCACCAGAAACCGAAGAGAAGCGAGCCAACAAACGACCATGCCAGTATCAACGCGACGAACATGGCTACGGTTCTTATCGATGGAAAAGACATTGGCTGACAGAATTTCTGCTATGAGTTGAAAACGCAGTTCGACCTGGCCGTTCGACAATCAATCGGGGAGCTGTGTCAGCGGGGAGAACCCACGCAGTAGCCATCGTTCCTCCTCCCCGTCATCCTCGAAGGCGATGCGGTGGGTCCAAGGCAGCATGCCGTAAATTCTTTCGACCGTTGCCTCGACATCCGGCAAGTCATCCAGTTGGTGCTCCCATCGCACCTCGGTAATGTCGGTTTCTCTCCGCGCGAACTTTCCGTATCTGGCTGTGTCGCGCAGCGGCATGGTTTCCGCCATGTCATCTCCTTGGCTCGTTCTTTGACCATCTGCGGTGGCGTCTGCATTTTCCAAATCAGGTGCCGCCCAGATCTTCTTCGGCCAGCCGTCGTTCGAGTTCGCTAATTCGGCTGATGACACGATCTCCTTGGACGTCGAGGAGCATTTTGTCGTCGATGCCGAGAAGATCGATCCGCTCCATGAGATCGCTGTCGAGTTGCATTTTTCCCGCGCCGATATGCGTCCACTTCTCACGATACCTCCACTTGCGACGGACATAGTTCTGGATGGCTTCGCCAAGCGCGGGATCGTTTGGTTTGTTCACGGGCTGCGATTCACTTGTCTCAATTGATCTCTGTCAGGCCGGCGTAGGTTTCCGGTCTGCGATCGCGGAAGAACTGCCATGTGTTGCGCACCTCGCGGATAAGCTCGAAATCCATGTCGTGAACGAGAAGTTCGTCCTGGTCGCGCGAGGCTATGGCCTCGATCTGACCGCGCGGGTTTACGAAATAGCTTTGCCCGTAGAACTCGCCGATGTTCCACGGCGCTTCGGTGCCGATGCGGTTGATGGCGCCGATATAGACGCCGTTGGCGACAGCAGCCGCGGGCTGCTCCAGTTTCCAGAGGTACTCCGAAAGACCTGCGACGGTGGCCGACGGATTGACGATGTATTCCGCGCCATTGAGCGCCAGCGCCCGCCAGCCTTCGGGAAAATGGCGGTCGTAGCAGATATAGACGCCGAGCTTGCAATAGCGTGTCTGGAACACCGGATAATCGGATGCGCCCGGCTTGAAGAAGAACTTCTCCCAGAACCCCGCCACCTGCGGGATATGGGTCTTCCGGTATTTGCCTAGATAGGTCCCATCCGCGTCGATGACGGCCGCCGTGTTGTAATAGACGCCTGTCATGGCCAGCTCGTAGATCGGCACCACGATGACCATGGAATATTTCCTGGCAAGGCCCTGCATCAGCTTCACGGTCGGCCCGTCCGGAACGGGCTCGGCTGCCGCGTACCACTTCGCGTCCTGGCTCGGGCAGAAATAGGGTTGCGTAAACACCTCCTGGAAAGAAAGGACCTGAACCCCTTGCTCACCGGCTTTCTCGATCAGCGGGATTTGCGCATCGAGCATTGTCTTGGCGATCTTCTCCGGTGCCGACTCTGTCGACGCCTTCAGTGCCATCTGGATCAGTCCACCGCGAATTTTTGTCATGCTGACCTGCTTTCGGTTTGGAGAATTTGTGATGACATCTTTGAACATACAGACCCAGCCGCGCGCATCCGGTGCTTGGCGAGCGCTTCGAGAACTTGATCGACAACCACTGAAAGCGGCTGGCTTCCCGTGGCGACGGTGATGTCAGCCTGGGCATAGATCGGCTCGCGAGCCGCCAGAAGATCGGCAAGCGCGGCTCGCGGATCCTCTGCTCGTAGCAGGGGGCGATGCGATCTTCTCGATACCCTTTCGTAGAGAGTTTCGAGATCCGCTCGTAGCCAGACGGATACGCCTGCCGCTTCGATCTCCGCATGCGTAACATCGTTGGCGAACGCGCCGCCACCGGTCGCAAGAACGATTGCGTCTTGCCGCAGAAGCCTCCGGATCACCCTGTGTTCGAGCGCACGGAATTCCGCCTCGCCGTAGAGCGCGAAGAGATCCAGGATGGACATGCGTGACGCCATCTCGATCTCGCCGTCGCTGTCCCGGAACTCCAGTCCAAGTCTCCGCGCAAGACAGCGGCCGACCACGCTTTTTCCCGCACCCATCATGCCGACAAGCACGACCGGGCGGCGGTCTGGCGGGATCTGCACTCCACCCTTTGTCTCGCTCATCTGGCGCGCTTTCCTCCAGACCCTCCCTTGCGTTTGAGATACGCGATCTTCTGCGCGAGCGCGTGGTCGTCGAGATGGTCGAGCCGCGGCACAATCCGGCGCAGGACGCCGGGCGTCAGTTCCGGCTTCGCGACAAGGATTCGAGCGATCAAGACATCGGTTCCTCTTGCATCGTTTCCGCTGAAGTTCATCGCGCCTCTCCTTTGTCGACGAGGAGGTCCTCGATGAGGTCGCCGCACTGCGACGTCAGGAGCCTCACGTCGGCCATCTCGGAAAGACGGATGCACCAGCCGCCGTCATGCGCATGGCCGCGCGCGTCCCCGGTGCCGAAATCCGAAACGTAGTGAAGCAGTCTCGTCACGTCGTCGATCTGGAGGTGGCGCTGGAGCACCAGCGTGTAGGCGCGCTCCGTCGCATTCGCCGGCTGCGCGCTCGCCCGGGGAAGGTGGTCGGCTATCAGTGTGTCGATCGTCATGTGTCTCCTTCCGCGAGGATGGAAACAGGTCTGCCCGCCGGCCGGTGGCCGCGGATGCGAAGACGGCTGATCGCCGACGAAGACCCTTACGGGTCACGCCGAGGATGCCGCTGCGCGCTGCCTGTCAGGCATCCTCGGTGTCTAGGGTCAGCCCACCAATATGTGGGAAGATGCGCCAAGATAACGCAAGCGGTGCCGGTTGTGTAGCCCTTCGTTTGATTTCCGAGGGCCTGGCCAATGTTCCCTGTAAGAAGTCAGCTGCAGAAGGCTCTACACAAACAGTCTTCGCACTGCTATTTACGCACCATCATTGCTGTCCCGCCGCGCGGCCCTGAGCTTCAAGCCCCGCCGTTTCGGTTTGTTCCTCTCACATTTTTGCGGAACCACGTGGCCAGCCCTGACGATCCTCGCGTCCGGCACGCTCAGGCGTAATGGCCGCAACTTGGACTGTGCAGCATCTGCTGGCGGTTCACGGGATCGGTCCGGGGCAAGGTCGCCCCGGTTCACCGTCGTCCCTGGCTGCACGACCATCCGGGGCAGGCATACGTGCGCGGGCCCTGCGTCCAGAGGAAGAGGAATATGAATGGCAACCACAGCAACGACTGAAAGGAAGAAGCCGGTCGAGGGCCGTATTGAGCGGGAATACCGCCTCTACCGTATCGTGGCAGGCGAAGTCGGCGAAATCTGCAAGGCTGTCGCCTATCTGGGCATGGGGGGCATCCGCCCGGTCGAAGCGGTGGAGGCTTCAAGCGTAGATGAAGCCATCGCACTGATGAAGGAGGTACTGGAGACGAGGCTTTCTACCATGCAGCTTGAACGTCGCGACGGTGTGCCGACCGCGGCGGAGTTCCGCGAGTCTTTGGCTGCGCTCCCGGCCTCTATGCGCGAGAGCATCCGCGTCCTGCATATCGAGCGGCTCGATCCTCTGTCGCCATCCTCGGCCCTTGCGACTCTCTCTTTGCGAACACAGTCAAATATCGAGACGATTGTCGACGAACTGCGCAAGGCGGCGCGAAGGCTCGGCGATCTGCTGGGTACGCAACCGGAAGACACGGTCGCCGGGACGGATCCCCTGAGCCTGTTGGCGGCAGTCGATGGAACGGATCCAGTCGGAGTTCCAATCGTGAGGTTCTACGACGAGTTCCGTGAGGCGATCGCAACGCTTCCGCCAGAACGACCGGCCATGATGGCGGGGCGCCGATGAGCGCCTTGTTCGAAGAACTCGACTACCAAGTGACGTCGCTCGGGACGCTCGTCCTTCGCAGGCGCCGCGACCTTTCGACAGGTAGCGACATTTTCGAGATCAAGCTGAACGACGAGTTCCTGATGTCTTCGAAGTTCACGGTTTCGGAAGAGGCGCTGGCAAAACTTAGCCTGGCGGAGCTCACAGGTTCCGACCTGGATATTGTCGTCGGCGGACTCGGTCTAGGCTACACTGCGGCCATCGCCCTGCAGAACCCACACGTGCGCTCGATGCTTGTGGTCGAGGCTATGAAGCCCGTCATCGAATGGCACGAAAGTGGCCGCTTGCCCCTTGGCGAGGTCCTCGCCAGCGACAAGCGATGCCGCTTCGTGCATGGCGACTTCTTCCAGAAAGCACGGCCGGAAACGGGATTCGATCCTCGAAGCGCGGGCAGACAATTTCATGCCATCCTGCTCGACATCGATCATTCGCCAAGCGAGGTACTACACCCGTCAAATGCGACGCTCTATACGTTCCACGGTCTTTGCATGCTAGGCGAGCAGCTTCGGCCGGGTGGCGTTTTCGCCCTATGGTCCAACAATCGCGAGGATCCGACCTTCACTGACGTACTCCGAGCGGCTTTCGGCGTCGGCCGTGCCGAGCCAGTGACGTTCGATAACCCACTGCAGGGCCGCAAAGCGCATCAATGCGTCTACATCGCACGCAAGGTGGGAGGTTCTTCGTGATCGACGCAAGCCGCAGTGGGGTCGATGATAGGGCGCTTCCGTCCTGCCGCGTGTGCAGGCAACAGGGCTGCGTCCCCTTTCAGCTTATCGGCAACCTGCAATATTGGCGCTGCCTCAAATGCGAGGCGGTCTTTCTCGACCAGACACATCTTCCTGATCGTCGCGAAGAATTGCTGCATTACCGCCAGCATCAAAATGACGTCGCCGATCCTCGATACCGCAAGTTCGTTTCACGCTTAGGGGACCCGCTGCTCGCCTGCCTGCCATCCAAGAGCAGTGGGCTCGACTACGGCTGCGGACCGGGGCCAGCACTTGCCGCGATTCTGCGCGAGCACGGACATGAGGTCGCCACCTACGATCCATTCTTCAACTCGGAGGCGGCCGCGCTGGAGCGCACATACGACTTCATCTTCTGCAGTGAGGTGATCGAGCATTTCCATCGACCCGCTGAAGAATTCGACCGTCTTGACGCACTCTTGAAACCGGGTGGCTGGCTCGGCGTGATGACGTGTTTCCGAACCGATGACGATCGCTTCAAGGACTGGCACTACCGACACGATCCGACACATGTCGTGTTCTATCGGGAAGAGACGCTACGCATTCTTGCGCATCGCATGGGCTGGTCCTGCGAGATACCGAACAAGGATGTGGCGATCATGCGCAAACCGGAAGCCGCGGCGTGACGGGCTGGCTGCACGAACAACGCCTCATGGCCGTACGAAATGTGATCCGCGACCGCCGTGCGCGATCGATACTCGATCTCGGCTGCGGCGATGGTGACCTTCTCGTTGGAATTGTTCGCGAGGAAGCCGTCGCCCGTGTCGTCGGTGTCGACCTTTGCGAACGCTCGCTCACCCGGCTGCGGACGCGGCTCGAAAAAACAGCCGATCATGAGAGAGATGTCGAGCTTTTACAAGGATCACTGCTGAACGTCCCCGCACGCATGCGGGGGTTCGATTGCGCTGTGCTTGTCGAGACGATCGAGCATCTCGACACGGACCACCTCGGGGCCTTCGAACGCTCAGTGCTTGGCCGCCTACGGCCGACGACGGTGATTGTCACCACGCCGAACGCGGAGTTCAACCCGCTGCTCGGCGTGCCTTCCCATCGGTTCCGCCATCCGGATCATCGCTTCGAGTGGGACCGCGCCCGCTTCCGTCGCTGGGCCAGGGGCGTCGCTGACCGGCAGGGCTACGTGGTGCAGTGCACCGACATTGCCGGGCAGCATCCGAGGCTGGGTGGCGCCAGCCAGATGGCCGTTTTCGACGGCTGCGACAAGGCCGCACGGAACCAGGCTGCCTGAACCTTCGAAATTCAATCATGGGCAAATCAACTGGACACATGACCGAAGCAGAACGAGAAGAGCGGCAGCGGCGCCTGTGGTTCAGCGCGGACGAGACCGAGTTCTATGTGGCTAATGTCGAGGGCGGATCCGTGTCCGACATCGATACGCTGAACCTTACCGAGCCGGTGGGTGCAGCGCCGGTCCAGATCGGACTCATGCCCTCAAGCAAGGAGATAGATGGCTCTCGTCGCGACGAGGACCGCATGGCTGTCATTGATATTTCTTCCTGCCAAATGACGAACAGGGTCGGTGTCGGACGAAACCCGATCCATATGTTCGCGACCCCGGACTTGGCTTACGTCAATGTGGCCAATCAAGGTACCGCCGCGGAACCCAACGATACCGGGGCCGAAATCGATGCGGTGACGGGACAGATTGTGAAGACGATCGCCACCGGCGGCGGCCACGGCGTGCCAGCATCGGCGGACGGAGCTTACGCTCGCCGTGGTTAAATAGTGATGCAGCGGATGGTGAAGCATTCCAAATCAATCGAACTTCGCCATCTCCGCTATTTCGTGGCTGCAGCCGAGTATGGAAGTTTCCGCAAGGCTGGAGCCGCACTTGGACGGTCGCAATCCGCGATAAGCCGGTGCATCGCTGACTTGGAAGACCAGATCGGCGCTTCATTGTTCCATCGCCACACTTGGGGTGTATCGCAAACCTATGCCGGCCAGCGCTTCCTCACGCGCGCGCGCCAAGTCATCAGGACCGTAGGCGATGGCGCGCAAGATGTTGCCTCGGCTGGACAAGCTGAGGTGGGACGTATCCGGCTCGGTATCTATTCGTCGATCGCTTCAGGCTTTTTGGCGGAGCTGCTCGCGAGGTACGGAAGGCGCCACAGCGGGGTCAGGATCGAAGTGGTAGACGGGAACCCTGCCGAACATGTCGCAGCGATCCGGCAACTTAGTCTCGACGCAGCCTTCATCACCGGAACGCGGGATTGGCCAGATTGCGAACGAGTCCTCTTGTGGTCTGAGCGTGTGTTCGTGGTCTTGCCTGACCATCACACCTTGGCCAACAGGGAGGAGGTGGTGTGGGGCGATCTGGCCGACGAGACCTTCATCGTCAGTGAGACTGCTCCGGGACAGGAAATCTACGATCATCTGGTGCGGCGGCTCGCGGATCTCAGCAGGCATCCCGAGATCCAGGTACAATATGTCGGTCGGGATAATCTGGTGCCGCTTGTCGCACTTGGTCGGGGTCTGACGCTGGTGAGTGAGGCAATGACCGTTGCGCAATTTCCGGGTGTAGTTTACCGGCCGGTTCTTGGCGAGATCCTGCCCTTTTCGGCTGTCTGGTCGGCGAGCAACGACAATCCCGCCTTCCGTCGGTTTCTCAGTCTGGCGAAAGCAATGGCCGTCAAACCTGTGACTTCGGAGACCGGACGGAGCGCCGTGCCTTCGTGAATCCCCTGTCGGTGGCGATAAAGCGCTCCAACATAGGCACGATCAGCCTGACAGGATCAGCGGCGGGCTGGCCCGTCTCGCGGGCCAGCACCTCGGCATAGGTGGCAAGATCGCGATGGAGCGGCCCAGGCAACTCCACCGTGACCTTCACCGGCTTGTCGTCTGGCAGCGGGCCGAGTTTCAGCTTCGTCATGGGGTTCAACCTCCTGCGTTCTCGAATACTAAATCGCGGGTCACAATAATCCTGACCGGGAAGCCGGGGCGGATGGTGAGCGTCGGCGCGACCTGCAATTGGCGCTGGACGATCTGCTGGCCCGCCTGATTGACGGTATCCTGCGCGCCGTCGCGGATCGCGCGGATCAGCCGGTCCTCGTCGCTGGTCGCCAACTCCGTGCCGACGGCGAGCAGCGTGGAAAGCCCAGCGGCCTTCATCAGATCCCACCAGTGATAATCGACGCCATCCTCAAGCCCGGCATAGCCGCTGGCGTCCGCGCCCGGCAGGCGCTCCAGAACGATGGAACGGCCGCCGGGCAGGATCATGCGATTCCAGACAAGCAACACGCGGCGCTGGCCGAAGGTCACGCCGTCATCGTACTGGCCGATGATGCGCGTGCCCTGCGGGATCAGAAGCAGCGAGCCGGTGGGGCTGTCATAGACGTTTTCGGTGACCTGCGCGGTGATCTGGCCTGGGAGGTCGGAGCGGATACCGGTGATGAGCGCGGCCGGAATCACGGCCCCCGCCTGAAGGATGTAGGGCGATGCCGGAGGCGCGACACGATCCGGCGCGACGGTCTGCCGGTCCACGGGTCCATTGAGGAAAGCGGCATGCCGGTTCTGCCGGGTCGCGTCCTGGTGCTGTCCGCCGGGTCCGGCCAGGCCGGGTATGGCCGTTCCCGGCGTCCCGCCAGAGCGTGACCCGAACTGGAAGAACACGTTGCTGAGGCGGGCCGCCTCTTCCTCGGCGCGCCGGCGCTCCTCTTCGGGATCGACGGCAGGTGTCGTAATGGCTGGTGTCGCTATGGGCTGCCCCCGGTTCTGAGCCTCAAGGATCGGGCGGCCGAGATCGCCCGGCAGCGCAGGTCCCAGGATCGGCCCGGTATAGTCGCGCGGCAGGTCGGATAACCCGTCGGCAGTAGGTCGGTTTTCGGTCGAATAGAGTTCCTCTCCTCCAGGCCCTGCATCGCGAGTCTGGAGTGCGTAGATCAGCGCGCCGCCGATGCCGAGAAGCGCGACCGCGCCGACGCCGGCGAGCACCTTTCGGGACAGGCGGGTGACGCGGGGCGGCTCGGCGCGCAGGCGCATGGGCGCGTTGATGTCGGTATCGCTCATGAGGACGATCCCCCCGTGGTCGTGCGGGCCGGCTGGGCTGCGGCCTGCCTCTGTTCCATGCGGACAATCCTGACCACCTGCTGGCGGTCGCCGCTGCCAAGGCGCAACTCGGCCGCGCCGAACAGGCGGTCCACGATCAGGGTGTTCTGGTGGACGCGGGAATTGACGATCTGCGGCTCGCCGTCAGCGCCAAGAACGAAGATCGGCGGCATTTCACCCTGCACGATGCCGCGCGGGAACACGACATAGACGCGGCGGCCATCGTCGAAGACGGAGAGCGGCCGCCATGGCGGGCTGTCGCCCCGCACCTGCAATCCGTAGCGATAGTTCCGCGCCGCCTCGGCGGGGATGATGGGCGCGGCGGGCGTGGTGGCACGGCTTCCCGCCGGCGCCGCGGGATAGGCCCATGCGACGGAAGGCATGTAGAGCGATTCCCGCGCGCGCAGCTCGATCATGTAGGTGCGCCGGTCGGTGGTCACGACAAGGTTGGTGGAAATGTCCGGGCGTGTCGGCTTCACGAGGATGTGGACGCGGCGGTTCGCGCCCGAACCGGATTCGGTGTCGCCAATGATCCATCGTGTCGTATCCCCGGCCGCAATAGGTCCCGCGCCGGTCAGGCTTTCGCCCGGCGCCAGCGCGATATTTGTGATCTGGCCGGGGGCCGCATAGACCTGATAGAGCGCGCCTTCGCTCCACGGATAAATCTGGATGGCGTTGTAATAGCCCTCACGGCGAGGTTCGACACGGGCGGCGGCATTGGCGTTTTCGACACGGCCGTCCGGAGTGCTGGCAGCAGTTCCGCCCCGCGCGACCGTCCAGGCCGGCGGCGTGTGAAGCGGCCGGGGCCGGTCGTCGGTGGCGACCGTCTGCACGGTGGGCAGCGGCGGCACGTCGGCGTCATAGTTGAATTGCGGCGTCCGGTTGGTCGCGCAGCCGGCCAACATGGTCGCGGAAAGCAGCAAAGCCGCGAAAGCGGGTTTACGGAAAACCGGAAAACCGGCTCTACGGAAAGTCGTGCGGGTCATTGGCTCATCTCCCGCGACCATGAAATTGCGTTGATGTAGATTCCCAGCGGATTGGCGCGTAATCGTTCGGCATCGCGCGGGGGCTGGATCACGACAGTCAGGATCGCGGTCCATCGCTCGGTCGTGGAAAGCTGGCCGTTCTCGAAATGGCGTTCGGTCCAGGCGACGCGGAAACTGTCCGGCGAAGCCCGGATGACGCTCGACACCTCGACGGCGATCTGCTGGCGGCCGACCTTGGTGAAGGGATCGTTGGCCCGCGCATAATCGTTCAAGGCCGCCGCGCCCCGGTCGGTGGTGAACTCGTAAGCCCGAAGCCAGTTCTGCCGGACGATGATCGCGTCCGCCGGGATCGCGCGGACCTGCTCGATGAAGCGGCCGAGATGGAAGGCGATCTGCGGATCGGTCGGGCGATAATCGGCGTTCGCGGGCGCGACAGCCTGCGCCTGACCGAGATTGTCCACCTGCACCACCCAGGGCACGACGGTTCCACGCGCCGATTGCCAGACGAGCGCGGCGGCAAAGCCGGCCGAGAGGATCAGACAGCCGAACGCCATATAGCGCCAGTTCTTCGCCTGCACGCGGGCCGAGCCGATGCGTTCGTCCCAGACCTGTGCGGCTTTTTGATAGGGAGTCTCGGGTTCCGGCACCTTGCCGTAATGGGTCGTCGGTCGTTTGAAGATGTTCATGTGCGGTCACTTTCGGAAAGGCTGACGGAGGAGCCGCCGCCGTGGCTGTCGCCGGATCGGACAGCATGAGCAGCAGCCGTGACGCCGTGGCTCATGGCCCGGCCACGCCGCATCTGCTGCGCCCAGGCCGGCGGCCCATCAGGGGTTGAGGGGGTTGACGGCGCAGGCGACGAATCTCTGCCGACGGTGCCCATGGTCGACGTGCCGCCGGATGCCGCGAATCCGGCTTTCGCACCATCGGAATAGCTGGATTTCAGGCTGTCGCTGGCGCGGGAGGCGGCGCGCTTGAGTGGTGAAACGGCGGCGGAGGCTCCGGCGCGCGCCACACCGCCAAGGCCGGAGGCGACCCCGGCCGTGCCGGACCCGCCCAAGGAGCCGAGGGTATAGGCGGACGAAGCCGCACCGGCGGCCGAGGCACCGCCGCGGGCAAGTGCTGCCCCGCCCGAGAGTGCGGCTGCGCCACCCCGCGCCGCGAGCATGGTCGCGCCACCGGCTGCGATCGCAGCGCCGCCAACCGCAAGGCCAGTCCCGACGGCGGCGCCGGCACTGAGTTGCGGGCCTCCGGAGACGAGGCCGGTGGCGATGCCGGGGCCGAAGATGCCGAGGCCGAGAAGGGAAAGGGCTGCCAGCACGATCGCCATGGCGTCGTCGATTGTCGGGGTCGCACCGCCGAAGCCTGCGGTAAACTGGCCGAAGAGCGTGGAGCCGATGCCGATGATGACGGCGAGGACCAGCACCTTGATACCGCTGGAGATCACATTGCCCAGCACCCGCTCGGCCATGAAGGCGGTCTTGCCGAACAGGCCGAATGGAATCAGCACGAAGCCGGCCAGCGTGGTCAGCTTGAACTCGATCAGCGTGACGAAAAGCTGGATTGCCAGGATGAAAAAGGCCAGCACCACCAGCGCCCAGGCGAACAACAGGCACGCGATCTGGATGAAGTTCTCGAAGAAGGCGATCCAGCCCATCAGGTCCGAAATAGATTCCAGCAGCGGGCGACCGGCGTCCAGCCCGGTTTGGGCAACGCGGCCGGGGCGCAGCAGATCGGCAACCGAGAAGCCAGTGCCGGACGCCATGAGCCCGAGCCCGGCGAAGCTCTCGAAGACGATCCGTGCGAGATTGTTCCAGTTGCTGATGAGATAGGCGAAGACGCCGACGAACAGCGTCTTTTTCACCAACCGCGCAATGATGTCGCCGTCGGCGCCCCAGGCCCAGAACAGTGCGGCGAGCGTCACGTCGATGACGATCAGCGTCGTGGCGATAAACGCCACCTCGCCGCCGAGCAGGCCGAAGCCGGAGTCGATATAGCTGGTGAAGATGCCGAGAAAATTATCGATGACCCCCGTTCCGCCCATGGCTCACGGTCTCCCGTTCTGTGCGGGGGTCGCTGGCGCGGGTGTCTTGCCGAGGAAGCGATCGCGGGTCTCGGCCCAGGTTCGGAGGCAGTCGGCATCATTGGCCGCCGCCTCGCCCAATGCCTGGCAACGCCGCTGTTCCAGACGCAGCGGATCGGTGGCGGGCTGAAGCGCTGGGACGGAAGGTGCTGGCGCGGGGCCTTCCTCACGCGACATCTCGATGATCGCCGCCGTGATGGCCACGGCCACGAACACAATGGCCGCGATCCGGGCCAGCACCTTCCCCTCCATACTCCGCCTCCTTTCCTCAGTTGAACATTCGCGCGTTGCCGGGCTGATAGCCTGACCCCGGCGTCAGGAAACGCTCGCGCTGAATGCGTCCCTGTTCGGCTGCCGTGGCGCGTTCGGCCTCGGTCAAGGCATTCGCCCGGCCATTGGCCGAGATGACAGCGATCAGGTCCGAAAGCTGCTGCGACTGGAGGGCGAGAAGCTGGTTGCCAGCCTGGGTCGCCTGAAGCGCGCCGGTCGCCCCCTGGCTTTGGCCGACAAGCTCCGACATTTGCGTGCGATTGCTGTCGATATTGCCGACGACGCCGGCCTGGACGCGCATGGCGTCCTGCAGGCCGCCGACGGTGTTTTCCCAGCGCGAGCGCGCATCGGCGATCATCTGGGTGTCGGTCGCGGTCAAAGACAGCTTGCCGTAGTCCTGCTGGAACATCTGATCGATGTTCTGAACGTCGAACGCAATGTTCTGGGCCTGCCCGAGAAGCTGCTGGGTCCGCTGGACGTTCTGCTGAAGCGCCTGAAGCGAGCTGTGAGGCAGGCTCGCGAGATTGCGGGCCTGGTTGATCAGCATCTGCGCCTCGTTCTGAAGCGAGGTGATCTGGTTGTTGATCTGCTCCAGCGTACGGGCGGCGGTCAGCAGATTCTCCGCGTGGTTGGTCGGATCATAGACGATCCGGCCGAACCCGCCGAAGAAGGCATGGGCCGGGGTGATGAAGTCCGGCGCGAGCGCCAGCGGCGCGGCAAGCGAAAGGGCGAGCGCCGAAGCGCTGGCCATGCGGGAAATCCGGGTCTTTGTGCGCGTCATGGGGTACTTTCCTCTTCTTCCAGGGTGAGCTCGAACGCGTCCTCATCGAAAATGACGGACGGCAGATCCTCGCTTTCGGTCGCGAGATTGCTGAGGTCCGGGATCAGTTCTGCGGCCCATTCGACGCCACGCGCCTTGAGCCAGGCGGCGAGGAACCCGTCGCGGCCATGCTCGGTGAGGATTTCGCTGATCAGGGCCTGATCGGATTTGGCCGATGCGGCGCAAAGCGCCAGCCCGACTTCCGACAATCCGAGGTCAAACAGGCGGTTGCCGCGCCGCGACTGGCAGTAGTAGTCCCGCTTGGGCGTGGCCCGTGCGAGGATCTCGATCTGCCTGTCATTGAGGCCGAAACGGCGATAGATCGCGGTGATCTGGGGTTCGATGGCGCGCTCGTTGGGCAGCAACAGCCGCGTTGGGCAGCTTTCGATGATCGCCGGCGCGATGGCTGAATTGTCGATGTCGGACAGTGACTGCGTGGCGAAGATGACGCTGGCGTTCTTCTTTCGCAGGGTTTTGAGCCATTCCCTGAGTTGGTCCGCGAAGCCTTCGTCGTCGAGCGCCAGCCAGCCCTCGTCGATGATCAGCAGCGTGGGCCACCCGTCTAGCCGGTCGCCGATGCGGTGGAAGAGATAAGAGAGGACCGCGGGCGCCGCGCCGGTCCCGACAAGGCCCTCGATTTCGAATGCCTGCACGTCTGCTGAACCAAGATGTTCGGTCTCCGCATCGAGCAGCCGGCCATAGGGACCACCGACGCAATAGGCGCGGAGCGCCTGTTTCAGATCATTCGACTGGAGCAGCACGGCGAGGCCGGTGATGGTGCGTTCCCCGACCGGGGCGGAGGCGAGCGAGGTCAGGGCCGTCCAGATGTGCTCCTTCACCTCCGGGGTGATCTGGATGTTCTCGCGCGTCAGGATCGCCACGATCCAGTCGGCGGCCCAGGCGCGTTCGGCCGTCTCGTGAATGCGCGCCAGAGGTTGCAGCGAGACGGATGTTTCGGAAGCGTCGGTCAGCTCGCCACCAAGATCGTGCCAGTCACCTTGCATCGCGAGGGCGCAGGCCCGGATCGAGCCGCCGAAATCGAAGGCAAAGACCTGTGAGCGCGCGTAGCGCCGGAACTGCAAGGCCATTAGCGCCAGCAGCACCGATTTGCCGGCACCCGTCGGCCCGACGACAAGCGTATGGCCGACATCGCCGACATGGAGGGAAAACCGGAACGGGGTCGATCCTTCGGTCCTGCCATACAGCAGCGGGGGCGCGCCGAAGTGATCGTCCCGTTCCGGTCCCGCCCACACGGCGGACGAAGGGACCATGTGGGCAAGGTTGAGCGTCGAGACCGGCGGTTGCCGGACATTCGCATAGGCATGTCCGGGCAAGCTGCCGAGCCAGGCGTCGACGGCGTTGACCGTTTCGACCATGACGCTGAAATCGCGGGACTGGATGATCTTCTCGACCAGCCGCAGCTTTTCGTCGGCGCGGCGGGCGTCCTCGTCCCAAACGGTGACGGTCGCCGTGACATAGGCCATGCCCGCCATGTCGGCGCCAAGTTCCTGCAGGGCCATGTCGGCATCGGCCGCCTTGTTGGCGGCGTCGGTGTCGACGAGCGCGGATTGCTCGTTGGTCATCACCTCTTTCAGGATGGCGGCAATCGACTTGCGCTTGGCGAACCACTGGCGCCTGATCTTCGTCAGCAGCCGGGTCGCATCGGTCTTGTCCATGAGGATGGCGCGGGTCGACCAGCGATAGGGAAAGGCCAACCGGTTCATTTCGTCGAGCAGGCCGGGGGTGGTGGTTGCCGGAAAGCCGGTGATCGTCAGCACCCGGAGATGCTGATTGCCCAGGCGCGGCTCCAGCCCGCCGGTCAGCGGCTGATCGGCCAGCAGCGCATCGAGATAGGTCGGGGTTTCGGGCACGCGGACGCGATGCCGGTTGATCGAAATCGTCGAATGCAGGTAAGTCAGCGTCCCGGCGTCATCGAGCCAGCGGCATTCCGGCATAAAACCGTCGAGCAGCGCCAGCACGCGGTCGGTGCGGTCGGCAAAGCCGCGCACCAGTTCCCAAGGGTTCACGCTCGACGTTTCGCGGCCCTCGTAAAGCCAGGACTCGGAGCGGGCGGCATCCTCGGCGGGCGGAAGCCAGAGGAAGGTCAGGAAATAGCCAGAGACGAAATGGCTGCCTTTCTCCTCGAAATCGGCCTTGCGCTCGGCATCGACCAGCGCCGATGCGGGATCGGGGAAGCGGCTCGCCGGATAGGTGGCGGCTTCCGACCGCTGTGCTTCGACGAAGATCGCCCAGCCGGAGCCGAGGCGACGGAAGGCATTGTTAAGGCGGCCAGCGACCGCGACCAGCTCGGCCGCGACGGCGGAATCCAGATCGGGACCGCGAAACTTCGCGGTGCGCTGGAACGAGCCATCCTTGTTGAGGACAACGCCGAAGCCGACCAGCGCTACCCAGGGAAGGTAATCGGCGAGGCGGGATGCGGTACGGCGGTATTCGGCGAGATTCATCATGGGCTTCCTCACACCGAAAGATGACCGGGGATGCGGAGGTGGCGGCGCGCGACCTCGACGAAGAGCGGATCGCGCTTGGCGGCCCAGACGGCGGCGATGTGACCGACGGCCCAGATCAGGATGCCGGCCAGCCAGAGCTGGAGGCCGAGGCCCACGGCTCCGGCCAGCGTGCCATTGAGGATCGC
Source organism: Aminobacter sp. BE322 (assembly GCF_050433525.1). Classification (NCBI taxonomy): domain Bacteria; kingdom Pseudomonadati; phylum Pseudomonadota; class Alphaproteobacteria; order Hyphomicrobiales; family Phyllobacteriaceae; genus Aminobacter; species Aminobacter sp. BE322. The sequence goes on from NZ_JBNPXB010000007.1 coordinate 160,290, forward strand.
GACGGAGCGTGGCGCTCCGCCAAGCAGGATCGGTTCGGTCAGGGCGCGGTGAACCGGCACACTGAATCCCGGAACCGCGTCGAGCGCCTCGAAACTCACCGCCATCAGACCAGCGCTCCGCCGCCGAAGCTGAAGAACGAGAGGAAGAAGCTGGACGCCGCGAAGGCGATGGAGATACCGAAGACGATCTGGATGAGGCGACGGAAGCCGCCGCCGGTATCGCCGAATGCGAGCGTCAGGCCGGTGACGATGATGATGATCACTGCCACGATCTTGGCCACCGGGCCTTCGACGGATTCAAGGATGGATTGCAGCGGCGCTTCCCAGGGCATGGAGGAGCCAGACGCTTGGGCGGGGGCAGTCATCAGGCTCGCCCAGGTGAAGGCGGCGGCGGTCGCCAGATGATGACGGATACGAACGGCGCAACGGATCATGCAGGTTCTCCTGGAACGTGAGGGATTGAGGTGTCGGGAAAAGCGAGGGAAATCCGGTAATCGCCGTCGGGGCCGAGCCCTTCGACGCAGGCAAGTTCGGCCAGCCGGCGCGCGGAGCCGCGGCCAGCGAGGACGGCCACGAGGTCGATGGTCTCCGCGATCATCGCGCGCGGCACAGTGACGACGGCTTCCTGGATGAGTTGTTCGAGGCGGCGCAGGGCGCCGATGCCGGAACCAGCATGGATGGTGCCGATGCCGCCCGGATGGCCGGTGCCCCAGGCTTTGAGGAGATCGAGCGCCTCGGCGCCGCGCACCTCACCGATCGGAATGCGGTCCGGACGCAGGCGCAGCGAAGACCGCACCAGTTCCGACAAGGTGGCGACACCATCCTTGGTGCGCATCGCCACGAGATTCGACGCTGCGCATTGCAGTTCGCGGGTGTCCTCGATGATGACGACCCGATCCTGCGTCTTCGCCACCTCGGCGAGCAGCGCATTGGTCAGCGTCGTTTTACCGGTGGACGTGCCGCCTGCGACAAGGATGTTGGCGCGGGACGCGACGGCCGCGCGGAGCGTTTCCGCCTGATCGGCGGACATGATGCCGGCGGCCACATAGTCGTCTAGCGTGAATACTGCGACCGCGGGCTTGCGGATGGCGAAGGCGGGTGCGGACACGACCGGCGGCAGCAACCCCTCGAAGCGCTCGCCGGTTTCGGGCAGTTCGGCCGAGACGCGCGGGCTGCGCGCATGGACTTCGACGCCGACATGGTGGGCGACCAGCCGCACGATGCGCTCACCGTCAGCGGCGGACAGTATTTCGCCCGTATCGGCCAACCCTTCGGACAGCCGGTCCACCCAGATGCGTCCGTCCGGGTTCAGCATGACCTCGACGACAGACGGGTCTTGCAGCAGGGTTGAGATGGCAGGCCCGAGCGCTGTCCGGAGCATGCGCGCGCCGCGGTCCACATTTGCCTGTTTGTGGTTGATGCCTGGCATCTCGTCCCCGTTCCACCGGGGAGGCGAGAGACGATCCCCGGATGGGGATCACTAAAAGAGACACAAAACAGGTCGTTTCAACAAGTTTCGGTCGTCGTAGTAGTGTGGGATAAAATTACAGGAGAACGGCGGTGTGCCTGACCAGTCGGATGATCTGCAGGCACACCGGCATGCTCTCGACTGATTCGACCGGCCCGTGGCGTCAGGCCGCCTCGCCGGGACCGAGCCGACGTTCGCCCCAGGTGGTCCGCTCTCGGAAATCATGTCGCAAGTGGCTTAGCACTTGCGATAAAGTCTTGTGAAACGAATAGCCGCGACTTTCCGGGTGCAGCCGATCTATTGCGGGTTTCAGGAATTGCGCGAGATTGAGGCGCGCGCGCTCCATCTATAAGCAATAATTTCAACAAAACATGAAACGTTGAAATGATATGGACGAAAACGACGCGCTCGCGGGCTTCGCCGCGCTCTCTCACAAGGACCGCTTGCGGATAATCCGCATGTTGGTCGTCGCGGGGGCTGACGGCATGGCCGCTGGTGCCATCGCCGGCGCGCTCGATGATGCGCCGCCGTCGCGCGTCTCCTTCCATCTCAAGGAACTGGAGCGTGCCGGACTCGTGCAGGGGCGGCGAGATGGCAAGTCGATCATCTACAGCGCCAACTGGCCGGCGCTCTCCGATCTCGTCGCCTTCCTCATGCACGACTGCTGCCAAGGTCACTGCAAATATTGCGATCAAGCGATTGCCCTGTTCGCGAAATGCGAGGGCCGCCCAACCGGTACGATCCGCTGCGAATAGGACTGCCGATGCAGAAAGCCCTCGCCTTTGTTGAAAACAATCTCCTGCTGCTGGCCGTTGTAACGGCCGCGCTTGGCCTGCTCGTCCCTTCGCTCGGCATGGTCCTTGAAAGCGGCATAAGCCCGCTTCTGGCATTGCTGATGCTGGTCATCAGCCTGACATTCGACGCTCACGCCGTGAAGCTGGTTTTCCGGAAGCCGAGCCGGCAGCTTTGGGCGCTTGGCCTCGTCTATGGTCCCATGTCGCTCGCCGGATGGCTCACCGGGCGGCTGTTCTTCGGCTCTGGGCCGCTGGCCGCCGGTCAAACCCTTGTCGGCACTCTGCCGACTGACGTTTCCGCTCCGTTGCTGGTCCTGCTCGCACGCGGCAATGTCGCCCTCGCGGCGGTCCTCAATGCGGTCAACACAGTGCTTTCGCCCTTCATCGTGCCGATCCTGTTCCTGCTTCTCACCGGAATCGAGCTGCAAGTTCCCATCGGGGCGATCATCATGGAATTAGTGCTGATCGTGGTGCTGCCGACCGTGATCGGGGTCTACCTACGCACGCGATACCCGGAAGCGGTCGGCCGACACGATGGCCTCTATCCCTCTCTTGGTTCGGTGCTCTACCTGCTCCTGCTTCTGGCGGTCGTGGGTCCAAACGCCGAAACAATCCTCGGCTATGGCTGGTTCGCCCTCCTAATCGCGCTGGCCGCGCTCACGCTGAACCTGATCGGCTATGCGGTCGGGTCCATCGCAAAAGTCTTTGTGGCCGACCGGCAAGAGCTGATCGCCTACCTGTTCACGGTGAGCAAAAAGGAGTTCTCCATTGCGGCGGCGTTCGTAGCGGCGTCCGGGTTGCCCTCGGAAATCGCCGTGCCTGCCGCCTTCTTCGCTGTGATCCAGATGATTACGTCACCGATCGCCGCAAAGATTTTGGCATCGAGAGGCCCGGCGCTGCGGTGAGCAGTCATTAGGTTCTGGCTGGCAGCGGAGACAGGCTCTCTATTATCCTACAATCTGCGACCAGCCCGCATCCACACTGGTCTATCATCCTGTCCAGTTCCGACTTGAGCGCAGTTAGGTCTTCGATTTTTCGCTCGACTTCCTTCCGGTGCTCCTTTGCAATCGCATCAATCGCCGCGCAGGACTGCGAACGATCGTCGGCCAGCTTGAGAAACTCCCTGATCTGATCGAGCGAGAAACCAAGCTCGCGCGCACGCCTGATGAAGCTGAGGCGGTTGAGGTGGCCCGGCTCATATGCACGGTAGTTGCCATCGGTACGCGAGGGTGCGGGCAGGAGACCGTTCTTCTCGTAGAACCGGATCGTCTCGACCTTGGTCCCCGTTCGTCTAGCCAATTGGCCGATCATCAGAATTCTGTCGTTCATCTCTTGACCCTATAGTTACTACAGGGTCTATCTACAATGTCACATCGGGAAAGTCGAGGTGACATCATGGCGGCAGCGAGCCCTTACAGACTGCGTGTAGAAGGCATGGACTGCGCCTCCTGCGCGTTGAAAATTGAAACGGTGATGCAACGCCTGCCGGGCGTTAGCGACATTCATGTCAGCTACGCCAACGAGACGCTCGCATTGCAACTGGATGAGGACCGTACGGCTCTCGGCACCATTGAGCAAAAGATCCGAGCGCTCGGCTACACACCAGTGATCGAGCAGACCGAGGCAAAGGCGAGCCCACCTCGGAAACGCAGCACGGAGGCGTGGTGGAAAGGCAGCAAGGGTCGGCTTGTGCTCCTTACCGGCGCGTTGTTCATCCTTGCCTTCGCCCTCGCGCGTGTCCTGCCCGAATCGGAGCAATGGCTATACTCGGGCGCTGCATTGATCAGCATCATCCCGTTCGCGAGGCGGGCGGTCGCCGGCGCGATGTCCGGCTCCCCCTTCACCATCGAGACGCTGATGACGGTCGCGGCACTCGGCGCGGTCGCCATCGGCGAGGCCGAAGAAGCTGCTGTCGTGATCTTTCTGTTCGCAGTGGGCGAATTGCTTGAAACCGTGGCGGCCGGCCGTGCGCGCGCTGGCATTGAAGCACTGATCGATCTCGTGCCTCGGGCCGCGTTCCGCGAGCGTGATGGTGTTGTTGAGAAGGTCGCCGCAGAAGATCTGGCCGTCGGTGATGTTGTCGTTGTTCGGCCTGGTGACCGTGTGCCGTCTGACGGCACGGTGATTGACGGCGTTTCTGAGGTCGATGAGGCCCCGGTGACAGGCGAATCCGTGCCCGTGCTGAAAGAAGCCGGCGCAAACGTCTATGCCGGCAGCATCAATGCAAATGGCGAGTTGCGGGTGTCGATCAGCCATGTCGCGGCCGACAACACCATCGCCCGTATCATCCACATGGTCGAGGAAGCCCAGGAATCAAAGGCCCCGACGGCGCGTATGATCGACCGTTTCAGCCGCTGGTACACGCCGGGCGCGATGGTCGTCGCGGCTCTGATCGTTGTCGTGCCGCCGCTCGCCTTCGGCGGTGACTGGATGACATGGGTGTATCGGGGTCTCGCGACGTTGCTGATTGCTTGTCCCTGCGCGCTCGTGATTTCCACACCGGCGGCTATTGCTTCGGGTCTTGCCGCCGGTGCGCGTCAGGGACTGTTGATCAAGGGCGGCGCGACGCTGGAAACACTTGGCAAGGTCGTAACCGTTGCCTTCGACAAGACGGGAACGCTGACGCGTGGCCACCCCCAGGTGACGGACATTGTGCCGATCAATGGTGATGAGAACTCCGTCCTTGCCATCGCGGCGGCCGTCGAGCGCAGCACCAGCCATCCTCTCGGGATTGCAATCGTGGAGGCGGCAAAGGTGCGGGGGCTCGAACTGCCCGCCACCTTCGGGGGCGGCGTTGCCACACCCGGCAAAGCGGTCACAGCGCGGTTGAAGGACGGCTTCGCTTCGGTCGGGTCTCCCCGTCACGCCGCCGAACAAACGGGCCTCGAAGAGAGCATCGTTGACACGATCACCGGGCTGGAGAGCCAGGGCAAGACGGTCGTCGTGCTCATCAAGGGCAAGACCATCGAGGGATTGATCGCCTTGCGCGACGAGCCGCGCGACGACGCTATCGAAGGTGTGAAGCGGCTGACAGATCGCGGCGTGCGCCCTCTGATGCTGACCGGCGACAACAAGCGCACGGCCGACGCCATTGCGGCTCATCTCGGCCTTGAGGCGAGCGCCGAACTTCTGCCCGACGCCAAGCTCGCCGAGATCGGCCGCCTCAGGGCTGATGGACCGATTGCCATGGTGGGAGACGGTATCAACGACGCTCCGGCGCTCGCTGCTGCCTCCGTTGGCGTTGCCATGGGTGCGGGCACCGACGTCGCGCTGGAAACCGCTGATGCCGCGCTGCTCAGAAACCGGGTGACGGGTATCGCTGATCTCATCGGATTGTCGCAGGCGACGCTCGGCAATATCTGGCAGAACATCGCAATAGCGCTTGGTCTGAAGGCTGTCTTCCTCGTGACGACTCTATTCGGCATTACCACGCTCTGGATGGCCATCCTCGCCGATACGGGCGCTACTGTCCTCGTTACGGCCAATGCGCTGCGCCTGCTGACCTGGCGCGGCACCCGCGACAAATGAGCTTGAACAGTGCGCACATGCAGGTCGCGGCTTCCACTTCTCGCCAAGAAAGCCGAGGTATAATTTATGAGTAATCAGTCCCAGGGCAGTGCCAATTCATCCGAGAAGAGCGAACAATGGGCGCTCGCATGGGTACTTGCGATTAATACTGCCCAGGCAGCCATTGTGGGAGGATTAGGTTGGTGGGCTCAGTCAACAGGATTGATGGGCTCTGCACTCGATAATCTTGGCGATGCCGGTGTCTACGCCATCAGCCTTTTCGTCGTAGGTCGCGGTTTGGCGGCGAAGGTTCGCGTTGCGCGGCTGTCGGGTATGCTCCTGATAGTATTCGCCGGTTTGCTTCTGTTTGAGGTTGGCCGACGCTTCTTCACTGGCTCCGATCCGATCGGGCCGGTCATGATCGCCGTGGCAATCGCGAGCGCGCTTACGAATATGATCTGCATGTGGTTCCTGAAATCACATCGGGAAAGTGGCGTGCATCTGCAAGCCTCATGGATATTCACGACAAACGATATGCTCGTGAACTCGGCGATCGCTGTTTCTGGTCTTGCAGTAATTCTTTTCAATTCGCCTTATCCGGATCTGATCATTGGCTTGGGTGTGGTTGTAGTCGTTGTCAGAAGCGGCTTCGAAATCCTTGAGAAGGCCGGCGAAGCTGGAAAAGGAGAAAAGGAACATGACTAGTTTGCGAGCCCTATCCGCCGCCTTCCTTGCCCTTGCAGTGTCGATCTCTCCTGCTGTGGGTCACGACTTCCAAGCTGGTTCGATCACCATCAATCACCCGTGGTCACGCGCGACTCCGCCGGTCACGCCGGTAGCCGGCGGCTATCTGACGCTGACAAACGATGGCGATATGGCCGATCGCCTGGTTTCAATCTCATCACCTCTGTCAGACCGGGTGGAAATCCATGAGTCGACCGTGAGCGATGGGGTTGCCAGCATGAGGCCTGTGCAAAATGGCATCGAAATTGGAGCTGGCGAGACCGTCGAGCTTCAACCTGGCGGTATGCACATCATGTTCTTGAAGCCATCGCGCCCTTTGAAGGATGGGGAGCGGTTTGCCGCGACTCTTGTGTTCGAGCAGGCCGGTGCGATCGACGTTGAGTTCGTTGTGCAGAACATGGGCGCTCGTCCGGAATCTGCGAACGAACATGACGGACACGGAGAGGCTGTCCAATGAGCGGCGTCAAACTTTTCCGCCTTGTTGCATGGGTTGCCGTCGCCGCTGTCGGCGGGCTTTTCATCGGCCTGTCCGTATCCAAGCCTTGGCAACAGCAAACCGTGGCGGTCGCGTCCTCGACAGGCACGGCAGCCATCGGCGGCCCGTTCCAGCTCACATCCCATCGAGGCGAAACGATCGACAATGCTGCGCTGGCCGGAAAGCCTTATCTCGCCTTCTTCGGCTTCACCCATTGTCCCGATGTGTGCCCGACGACGCTCTATGAACTGAGCGATCTCATGAACGAGCTCGGGCCGGTGGCCGACCAGTTCAACGTCCTGTTCTTCACCGTCGATCCCGAACGGGACACACAAGAATTGCTGGCTCAGTACATGACAGCCTTTGATAACCGCATCCTCGCACTGCGGGGAAATCGACAGGAAACGGACGCTGTGGTGAAGGCCTTTGCGGCCTATGCGCGAAAAGTGCCTCTGGAAGGGGGCGAATACACAATGGATCATACCGCCGGCGTTTACCTGATGGATGCCGAGAGCCAATTCGTCGGCACGCTCGACATGCACGAGCCGCGTGAGATTCGATTGCAGAAGCTCCGCCGCCTGGCGGGCGAGATTGGCTGATGGAGTTCTCCAGTATCGGAATAGCGACGGCTTTCGCCGCAGGTGTCGTATCCTTCCTGTCGCCCTGCGTCCTTCCGCTGGTGCCGGGCTATATCTCCTACGTCGCAGGCCGCACGATTAGCCCGGATGGCACTGCGGCCGATGCCGAATTCAAGGCGGCAAGCCGAACTCTCGGCCTCAGCCTCTGCTTCGTGCTCGGCTTTACGACCGTGTTCGTCCTCCTTGGGGCCAGCGCAACCGTGTTGAGCCGGCTCCTGCGCATGTATCTTTTCGAAGCGAACCTGATCGGAGGCGTAATCGTCGTCCTCTTCGGTCTGTTCACGACAGGCCTCGTACCAATGCCCTGGCTCAATCGTGAAGCGCGGTTCCATGCCAATCCGGGCAGCGGAAGCGCCGGCGCGGCTTATCTCCTCGGTCTCGCTTTCGCGTTCGGCTGGACTCCCTGCATCGGACCAGTGCTGGGCGCGATTCTGACCCTGTCCGCCGCCAACGCCACGGTCGCAAGCGGAACGACGCTGCTCGCCGTCTACTCGCTCGGCCTTGGCCTCCCTTTCATCTTGGCCGCTTTGTTCATGCGCGGGTTCATGGCGCGGATGATGTCGATGCGCCGTACTGGCCGGGTGCTCAAAATCGTCGCTGGTGGGGTGATGGTGGTGATGGGCATCGCCATGATCACCGGCCATCTAACCAGCTTTGCGATATGGCTGCTCCAGACTTTCCCGGCCCTCGGCCGGATCGGCTAAGCCGGAGTTTAAAGGACATTTGGACATGCTCAGGCTCGGCCTTCCCATCGCCCTTGGCGGATTTTTCCTTGATCAGGCGACGAAGTGGTGGGTCCTGAACCATGTTATGAACCCGCCTCAGGTCATCCCCGTCACCGGCTTCTTTAATCTCGTGCTCGGCTTCAATACCGGCGTGAGCTTCGGATTGTTCGGCCAGGCGCCGGCTTGGCTCCTGATGGCGTTCACGCTCGCTATAGTCGCTGGCCTCCTTGTCTGGATCCATCGAAGCGACAGCCGCCTGACGGCATCCGCCCTCGGGCTCGTGGTTGGGGGGGCGCTCGGCAATCTGCTCGACCGGCTGCGGCAGGGTGCGGTGGCGGATTTCCTGGATTTTTACATTGGCAGCTATCATTGGCCCGCCTTCAACCTTGCCGACGTGGCGATTGTCTGTGGGGTCGGGCTTTTGCTGGTGGAGAGCGTTCTGGCACGAGGCAAAACAAAGGCTGCATGAACAGAAGTCCTCGCCAGCTATCCGAAACTATCGCCGCAAAATTCCCGGAACCTGCAACGTAGCGGGCTTTAGAAGTAGTGCGACATGGCAATGGCTCGGGCGGGCTTAGCCGCAGCAGGCAGACGCTCTCGTCTGCTGCGCGCGATGCCTCGGCTTGCAGATTGCGGGGCGCGGGCTGAGACGCACAATCGTCCGGTCTTTCTCGATCTCGATTCCGGCCCCGTCATAGACCTGCATCGGCTCACCGGGCCGGCTCACCTCCCATGTCAACCGCGCGTCCGTGTCAAGCTGGACCCTGCTGCCGACCTTTCCCAAGATTGACCGGAACTTGGCGACGGTCATCGGCATGCTGCCTTCGGTCGGGGGAATATCCTCGACCTGCAAGACCGTCTCCCGCCACGCATCGGGATTGCCGCCGCAATCGAGCGTGACGAAGGAACCGGCCTTGACCTCCGTGATGTGATAGCCGGCCTGCACCTGCTGCCCGTCGCCATAGGCGAGCACAAGAACCTTGTCGGCATGGCCCTCCAAAATATCGAGGATCGCCCCGAGCGAGGCAACATCAGGAAATTCTGTGATTAAGGGGCTGGCGTAAGCGTTCATGTCCGTGTATCCATGATTCAACTACTCTTGAGATGTTGAGGCATACATGAACGAAAAGCAAGCCCTCTCTGCCTTCGCGGCGCTCTCGCAGGAAACCCGGCTGCGCATCGTGCGCCTGCTGGTGACGGCCGGCCCGGAAGGGATGCCGGCCGGCGCGATCGGGGAAGCGATGGACGGCGCATCGTCGTCGCGCATGTCCTTCCACCTGAGCCACCTTGAACAAGCCGACCTCATCGAGTCGCGGCGCGACGGGCGCTCGATCATCTACAGCGCCTCCTATCCGGCGCTGTCCGGCCTGCTCGAATTTCTCATGCGCGATTGCTGCCAAGGCCACCCGGACGTGTGCAACCCGGCAGTCGCCGCGCTGTCCTGCTGCAAACCGACGAAAGGCGTCACCCATGCCTGAGCCTATGGCCAATCACTCCGATAGAATCTTCAACGTGCTGTTTCTTTGCACCGGAAATTCCGCCCGCTCGATCCTTGCCGAAAGCATCTTGAACAAGGATGGTGCGGGTCGCTTCCGGGCCTATTCGGCTGGAAGCCAGCCCAAAGGCGAAGTGAACCCGCTCGCCCTGAAGGTACTCGAAAGCTACGACTACCCGGCTGAAGGCTTCCGATCGAAAGGATGGGAAGAATTCTCCGGCCCCGACGCGCCGGTGATGGATTTCGTGTTCACCGTCTGCGACAACGCGGCCGGCGAAGCCTGTCCGGTCTGGCCGGGCCAGCCGATGACCGCGCATTGGGGTATCGAAGACCCCGCCACCGTCGAGGGCACCGAGATTCAGCGCATGGCGGCTTTTGTCACGGCGTTTCGCTACATGAAAACCCGGATTTCGGTCTTCGTGGCCTTGCCCGTCGCCAGCCTCGATAAATCGTCGCTCAATATGAAGCTCAACGAAATCGGTCAATCCGAAGGGGCAGCCTCGCCCCGCTCTGGCGCGGCGTGAGGCAATCCATGGATGTCATTGTCTACCACAATCCCGATTGCGGCACCTCGCGCAATACGCTCGGCCTGATCCGCAATTCCGGCGTCGAGCCGCATATCATCGAATATCTGAAAACCCCGCCCTCACGGGCGCTGCTCGCGCAACTCATCGAGCGCGCCAGCCTGACGGCCCGCTCGATCTTGCGGGAGAAAGGAACGCCCTATGCCGACCTCGGCCTTGGCGATCCAGAATTGAGCGATGACGCATTGCTCGACGCCATGATGGCGCACCCGATCCTCATCAATCGCCCCCTCGTCGTCACCCCCCAAGGGGTCAAGCTCTGCCGACCGTCCGAAGCCGTTCTTGATCTGCTGCCCCCACAACGGGGCGAGTTCGTCAAAGAGGATGGCGAGCGGATCATTGACGAACATGGACGGCGCGTTGCTTCCGCCTGACTTTCAGCCTGCGATTGGAGAATACTGATGGCTTCCCTCAAGCCAGCTTCCCGCCTTGGTTTCCTCGACCGCTATCTGACGGTGTGGATTTTCGCCGCGATGGCACTCGGCGTCGTGCTGGGCACGATATTCACCGGCTTGCCGGAAGCTCTCAACGCCATGTCGGTCGGCACCACCAACATACCGATCGCCATCGGCCTGATCCTGATGATGTATCCGCCGCTCGCCAAGGTGCGCTACGAAGAACTGCACCGGGTCTTTTCCGACAAGCGAGTGCTGATCCTTTCGCTGGTACAAAACTGGATCATCGGCCCGACGCTGATGTTCGCGCTGGCCGTGATCTTCCTGCGCGACCACCCGGAATACATGACAGGACTGATCCTGATCGGACTCGCCCGCTGCATCGCTATGGTGTTGGTCTGGAACCAACTCGCGCGCGGCGACAATCAATATGTCGCCGGTCTGGTTGCCTTCAACTCGATATTCCAGATTCTGTTCTTCTCCACCTATGCGTGGTTTTTCCTTTCCGTCTTGCCACCCCTCTTCGGCCTTGAGGGCAGCGTCATAGACGTGAGCTTCTGGACCATTACCGAAGCGGTGCTGATCTATCTCGGCATTCCCTTCCTCGCCGGGTTCCTGACGCGCCGCATCCTCATCGCTCGCAAAGGCGCGGGCTGGTATGAGCACGAATTTCTGCCGCGCATCAGCCCCATAACGCTAGCCGCGCTGCTGTTCACCATTGTCGCCATGTTCAGCCTCAAGGGCGCGGACGTGGTGTCGCTGCCTCTCGATGTCCTGCGCATAGCCATTCCCCTGGCGCTTTATTTCGTCATCCAGTTCCTCATCAGCTTCGCGATGGGCCGGCTGATCGAGGCGGATTATCCGCGCACCACGGCCATCGCCTTCACCGCTGCCGGCAATAATTTCGAGTTGGCCATCGCGGTCGCCATCGCGGCATTCGGTCTCGCATCGCCGGTGGCCTTCGCCGCCGTCATCGGCCCGCTCGTGGAAGTGCCCGCACTGATCCTGCTCGTTCATGTCGCGCTCAGGCTCGGCGCGAAGTGGTTTCCCGAGAAAGGGACGCCCGTTGCCGTTCCGGCCGAGGCCAAGCCATGACGGTTTCCGACCTTCCTAATGTGGTCCGCGCGGTGCTCGACAGCCCATCGGCTGAACGCCTACGAACGACGCCCTCTGCTCATCCGCCGCGCATTCTCCTGCTCTACGGCTCGTTGCGTGAACGCTCCTATAGCAAGCTGCTCACGCTCGAAGCCGAACGGCTCCTCAACCACTTCGGCGCGGAAACCCGTGTGTTCGATCCGCACGGCCTGCCGCTGCCTGATGGTGCGCCCGTTGATCATCCGAAGGTGCAGGAGCTTCGGAAACTTTCGGAATGGTCCGAAGGGCAGGTCTGGACCAGCCCCGAACGTCACGGTGCCATGAGCGGAGTCCTCAAGGCGCAAATCGACTGGATACCGCTCGCGGTTGGCGCAGTTCGCCCCACCCAGGGCCGCACATTGGCCGTGATGCAAGTCTCTGGCGGCTCGCAGAGTTTCAACGCCGTCAACCAACTTCGCGTCCTCGGCCGCTGGATGCGGATGATCACCATCCCCAACCAGTCCTCGGTCGCCAAGGCATATCAGGAGTTCGACGAAGCGGGTCGAATGAAGCCTTCATCCTATTACGACCGGGTGGTCGATGTGATGGAGGAACTGGTGAAGTTCACGCTTCTGACCCGCGACGTCGCTCCTTACCTCACCGACCGCTACAGCGAGCGCAAGGAAACCGCCCAAAAGCTGGAAGAGCGTATGGCGCTCAAGCGCGTCCGGTGACGACAAACCTGCCGGCTCAAACGGGCCTGTCTCCCGACGCGAGAAGGTGGCCCGTCATCTCCGCGCTCGGCATCGTACAGATATTTGCATGGGGCAGCTCCTATTACCTGCTCGCCGTTCTCGCCGCCCCGATCGCGGCCGATACGGGTTGGCCGCTTTCATGGATCGTCGGCGCTCTCTCCATTGGCCTGCTCGCGGCCGGCGTCGTTTCCCCGCGCGTGGGTGACGCCATTGGCCAGCACGGCGGGCGTCCCATCCTTGCTCTGGCTTGCCTGCTGTTCGCTGCCGGCCTCGTCATCCTTGCGGCTGCGCCGTCCCTATGGGTATTCGTCGCCGGATGGATCGTGCTCGGTATCGGCATGGGGGCCGGCCTTTATGATGCGGCATTTGCCACGCTCGGGGGCTATTATGGCCGTTCCGCGCGATCCGCCATCACTACACTGACCTTGTGGGGCGGCTTCGCAAGCACGGTCTGCTGGCCGCTCTCGGCCTTGTTTCTGGAGCATCTGGGATGGCGCGGGGCCTGCATGGCCTATGCCGGCATTCATCTCGCGATCTGCCTGCCGCTCGTGCTGCTGGTCCTTCCGAGCAACGGCAAGCCCAGGCCGATCGGTGGCAAAGACCAAGCTCCTACGATCAAGCTGCGCGACCATGAGCGCCGGGCCTATCTGATCATGATGGCGATCGTGGTGCTGGCCGGATTGGGCGTCACCATCATATCGGTGCATCTGCTGACCCTGTTGCAGCAACGCGGGCTGTCGCTGGGCGAAGCTGTAGCCCTCGGCGCGCTGATAGGCCCGGCCCAAGTCGCCGGCCGAATTGGCGAAATGGCGAGCGGGGGGAGGCATCATCCCTTCTGGACACTCGCGGCCGCCTCCGTCCTGAGCGCGGCAGGGGTGACGATGCTCGCGGCAGGTTTTCTCATCATCGGCCTGTCGCTCATCCTCTACGGGGCCGGCAATGGCATCTTCTCGATCGCCAAGGGTGCGCTCCCGCTCGCCCTGTTCGGACCTTCCCGCTATGCGCCGATCATGGGGCGGCTTGCCCGGCCCAGTCTCGTCGCCCAAGCTGCCGGCCCAACCGTGGGTGCGATCCTGCTTTCGGTCGGGGGCACCGATCAAACTCTTGTGGCGCTGGCAGCTCTCGCCATCGCCAATCTCGCCCTCGTCGCGCTGTTATGGGGGCCGATCAAAGGAGAAGCGGGAAGCAACGATAAGTTTTGAGAAGCCGTCACGAAGATCCCTGATTTTTGTAGCAGGTCAGGCCAACGTTGAATTTTCAGGGGAATTTCTGTCGCAAATGTCGCGTGCGAAAGTCAAAATTGTGCGACTGATTTTTGCGACACGTCGCGGCCCGGAATCCGGGCCGCAATGGATTACCGCTCTTCCCGCTGCTGTGGTGCTGGACCGATTGTAGCGGGTTCCCCTTCGATGATGCGGATCGGCACGCCCAAAGCAGCCGAAAGGGATGCTTCGCTGCCACCGGCAAGCTCTGTTCCGGGGAGAACCGTAAGAACCACATATCCGGTGCGCTCATCGACATATCCGCCGTAGCCATCGGGAAGAACGCGCGTAATCATCTGGCGGTCATCCAACGCGGCGACCAGTTGATCGACGGTATGGGATGCGCCTGTCAGGACTTCGACACGCACCCGATCTTCGCCCAATTGGTACTGAAGCGTGCCCGCATCCCGGTCTCCCGTTAGCCTGACGACGACATGGAAATCGGGCTCGCGCTCGATGAAGATACCGGCGATACGGTCGCGGAAACGCTCCTGTAGGGCGGCCGAAAGCGGGCCGGTGTCCGGCTCCATCTCATGCGAGGGGATTTCAGGAACATAGTTCTCAGGCAACCCGGCCGGTCTGGCGGACGTGGGCGCCTCCGCGCCTGCCACGGATGCTGCCGCGACAAACACCGTTGCGCCAAAAGCCCCCGCCCATACCCTATTCATTTGTGGTTTTGCCGCGTGCTTCGAAGAGCGCGGCCTTGTCTTCCGCGGGGCTGATGAAACCGTCGCCATCGGTGTCGATCTGGTCGAAGACTTCATCGGTCATGTTCGGATTCCCGGCTTTCGCCTCTTCCCGGCTCAGCTTGCCGTCGCCATCCGTGTCGCCCGCGTCCCATTCGGCCTGCCATGCGGCTTCGTCAAAATCTGCGGGCGGTTCCGTCTGGGCGAAGGCAGGGACGGCGAGACCGATGGCGAACAGGCTGGCAATGGCAAGTCTCAAGGCTGTTCCTCCAAAGTCGAGTGAATATACAGCCATCACCTTAGGATAATTCGCGAAAATCCCAAAGACCGCGACAGTCGCGAAGGCCGCTTCCGGCGGATCCTTGTTACTGCTCAGCCAACCGGGAGCGGGAACTCGTGTCAACGACTAAGGCGGCCAAATTCAACTCTCTGATCCGTCACATCCTCCGACACCTCCTGCCGCAGCTTCGGTCCCTGTGCGAGGCGGCGACCGAGCGCGGTGATGAACGCCTCGTATCGCTCCGCTGATTTGGCCTTCGCGGCCTTTGCCGCCGGCTCAGGCAAGGCCGGTGTGGTGTTGACCCAGAAGCGGATGAAGACCGCCAGGCTTTCGACGGCGATGCCGACGTCTCGTTCAAGCCGGTCCATGCGGCGATCGAGTCGATCGAGGCGCTTGGCGATTATCGCCTCTCGGCGTTCGGCATCGTCGGGAGACAGGAATGAGGCGATGGCCGCCTCGCCGATCATCGACTGCGACCGGTCCCGCCGCGCGGCAAACTCGGTCAGGGCTTTTTCGACATCGGGGTCCAGATAGACGGTGAGTTTTTTCTTCTTCCGGAGATTGGCCATGGCGCTACAGCTCCATGCCGTCGTTCGGGTCCATGGCAACCTGCCGGGCAATGCCCTGCACCTGGCGGATCATGCGCCGATTTTGCATGGCCTCTTCCTCAACTTCATCGGGCGGCGCGATCTCGAATTCGTTCTCGAGGGGCTTTTTCTTCTCCACGGGCTTTACGCGGCTGAGTTCAGGCTGCAATCGGCGTTCGGATTCGGTCGGATCTTCGTCATTGGTTCTCTGGTCGCCGTGATCCGTGGCGCCTTCCGGTCGCGCCGGGATCGGAAGCTTGGTCCAGTCGTCGGGCCGCGTTTCTTCGGGACCTTTCAATTCAGGCGGTGACAGAACGCGCTCGCGAAACCGGGCGTCCTCGTAATAGCGCGCCTTCGTCGCCCGGATCGGGGGGATGCCCGCCACCATGACGATCTCCTCATGTGGGGGAAGCTGCATGATCTCGCCCGGCGTCAGCAACTGGCGCGCGGTTTCCGAGCGCGAGACCATAAGGTGCCCGAGCCAGGGCGACAGGCGATGGCCGGCATAGTTCTTCATCGCCTTCATCTCGGTGGCGGTGCCGAGCGCATCCGACACCCGTTTCGCCGTGCGCTCGTCGTTGGTGGCGAAGCTGACGCGGACATGGCAGTTGTCGAGGATCGAGTTGTTCGGCCCGTAGGCTTTCTCGATCTGGTTCAGCGACTGCGCGATCAGGAATGATTTCAGACCGTAGCCGGCCATGAAAGCCAGCGCGGTCTCGAAGAAATCGAGCCTGCCCAGCGCCGGAAACTCGTCCAGCATCAGAAGGAGCCGATGCCGCCCGGCGTTCGCCTGCAGGTCTTCGGTCAGGCGACGGCCGATCTGATTGAGCAGCAATCGCATCAGCGGCTTGGTGCGGTTGATGTCGGAGGGCGGCACGACGAGGTAAAGCGTGACCGGCTGATCGCCTCCCACAATATCGCTGATGCGCCAGTCGGAGCGGCGTGTGACTTCGGCCACGACCGGATCGCGATACAGGCCGAGAAACGACATCGCCGTCGACAACACGCCGCTGCGCTCGTTCTCGGACTTGTTGCGCAGCTCGCGCGCGGCGCTGGCAACGACCGGGTGCGGCCCCGCTTCGCCCAGATGCGCGGTCTTCATCATGGCGCGCAACGTGGAATCCACCGGGCGCTTCGGATCGGACAGGAATTTGGCCACACCTGCCAGGGTCTTGTCGGGTTCGGCGTAAAGCACATGCAGGATGGCGCCCACCAGCAGCGAATGGCTGGTCTTTTCCCAATGGTTGCGCTTGTCGAGACTGCCTTCCGGATCGACGAGGATGTCGGCGATGTTCTGGACGTCGCGCACCTCCCACTCGCCGCGGCGCACTTCCAGCAGCGGATTGTAGGCCGAGGATTTCGGGTTGGTCGGGTCGAAGAGCAGCACGCGGCCGTGCTGCGAGCGGAAGCCGGAGGTGAGCTGCCAGTTCTCACCCTTGATGTCGTGGACGATGGCCGACCCCGGCCAGGTCAGCAGCGACGGGACGACGAGGCCGACGCCTTTGCCCGAACGTGTCGGGGCAAAGCACAGGACATGCTCCGGCCCGTCATGGCGTAGATAGTCCTTCTCGTAACGGCCGAGAACAACACCATCGGGATCGAGCAGGCCCGCCGCCTTGATCTCTCCTTTCCCGGCCCATCGCGCCGAGCCATAGGTGGCGACGTTTTTCGCCTCGCGCGCCCGCCAGACCGACATGCCGATGGCGACGGCAATGGCGATGAAGCCGCCCGATGCCGCGATGATCCCGCCCTTGGCGAAGATCGGCGGCGCATAGGCTTCGTAGAAATACCACCACCAGAAGATCGCGGGCGGATAATAGATCGGCACGCCGAACATCACGAACCAGGGCGGCCCGAGTTGCGCCTGATAACCGAGGCTCGAGGCGACATACTGGGTCGCGCCCCAGGTGGTGGCGAGGATGATGAGGAAGACGATGGTGATCTGTCCCCAGAGGATCTTGGTCGCGGACATTGCGATGGTCCTTTCTGGTTGAGGCTAAAGGCCGAGGGAGCGCTTGCGCCCGAAGTCCCAATCTACGCCGCCATCATCGCGGGCTACGCCGGAGACGTGACGGCCGATCTGTTTTTCGAGAGAGGGCGACCAGGGCACGAGCTGGAAGCCGAGGCCGTCGTCGATCATGGCGAAGCGGCCGGAGGCGAGCGCGAAACGCTGGCGATAGGAGCCGGCGACATATTCGCCGCTGGCTGCGCGCTCGAAGGACATGCCGGTCTCGGTTGCGAGCTTCTCGCCGAGGTTGTCGAGTTCGCGTTGGCGCAAGGTGCTGAGCAGCCGGCGCGCGAAGACGACGCGACCGCCCTGCCGCTCGGCAAAGCCCTCGCCGATCAGATGTTCAGCGCGTTCGTCCAGAGCCTGACGGACCTCAGCGCCGAAACCGCTGTCCGACAGCGCGATCGGATCGCGGGCGATGGCCTGCCGGTCGAGCCAGGTCGCGCCCGAGGCGCCGACTTGCGCACCAAGATCGAGATCGGCGCGGACGGCGAGCGCGACGCGGCGCTGCCCCTGCGGGTCCTCCCAGGATCGCAACTCGACGATGGAACCGGGCGGACTGTCGCCGGCGGCGTCGAGATGCGGCAGCTTGATGTGATGGGTCCGCCCGTCGGTGCCGTCGACCACGGCATAAGCGGTGCCCTTCAACTCGTCGTCGAGGCCGCGCTCGACCAGGCGGCCGATGACGGGAACGTCAAGGCTTTCGCCGGCGAGGACATAGCTGGCCGAGCCGCGTTCGATGCCGCGTTCGGTCAGGGCACGGTGCATGCGCTTGATGATGTCGCCGCGCTCGCCCAGTTCACGCAGGACCGCTTCGGCTTCGGGCTTGATGAACCATTGCGAGAGGCCGATCTCTTCGGCAAGCCCGCGGATTTCAAGGGTTCGCAGCCGCCCCACCTTCAGAGTATGAAACTCGTCCGGCTGGCGGTCGGGAAGCGGGGCAAGGTCGATGATGCCGGACTTGCCGGCGTCGCGCACAAGCTGCCGGTCGAGCTGCGTCCAGCGTTCCGCCTCGACCTGCCGCTCCAGATTGCGGTGGATCTCCAGATCGGTGCGGGGCCCGAGTTCCTGCGTGACCAGATCCTGCGCACGGGCGCGCATGCCCTCCTTGATGTAGTCGCGGGAAATCACCAGGTCCTGGCCATCGTCGGTGCGGCCGCGCAGGATGATATGGATATGGGGATTGTCGGTGTTCCAGTGATCGACGGCGACCCAATCGAGGCGCGTGCCGAGATCCTTCTCCATCTGCCCCATCAGCTCGCGGGCGTGATCCTTCAGATTGGCCATGTCCACCGCGTCTTCGGGCGAGACGATGAAGCGGAAATGATGCCTGTCGTCCTGGCACTTTTCCGCGAAAGCGCCGACATCCATGTCGTCCCTTTCCGGGCCGAACATCCGCGCCTTTTCCCCGTCGCGGGTCACGCCATCGCGGCGCAGATAATTAAGGTGTGCGCCGAGCGGAGCCGAGCGTGCCGTTTGGCGAACCACGCGGGTCTTGATGACGGCGATGCGCGAGCGTCCGGTGAGAAGCCGGTTGGCCTGGATGCTGGCGCGCTGACCGCGCCCGAAGCGTGAGCGGTTGCCCGAGGTGATCTTGCCGGAGCGCGAGACGCGTCCGCCGGCTTTCTGGGCGGCGGCGAGCGCCTGGGCGACAAAGGGCCTCGCCTGTTGCGCGCGGGTCGAGCGGATACGGCCCGGACGGATGCGGAACTCGTTGTCATCGGACATGGGGCGCCCCCGCACGGTGCAAATCATCAAGGAAAATCAGGAAGAGGAGCGCGCAGCGCACGGTGCGCGCCAGCGCCGCACGGTGCGGGACGCGCCGGAAACCTGAACAAAAACAACCGCCCGCCACAGCCGCACCGTGCGGCCTTTTATCTCGCCATCCTTCGGTCGTGGTGCCTGCCGCCACCCCTCGCGCCCTCCATGACACGCCAGCGCCCGACAAGATGCGAAACCGCGCGGAGCCGCTCATGGCCGGTTCCCACCGGCATTGCGGGCGACGAAGAGGCCCTCCGGCTGCAAGGCGGTGATTGCGTCTGGTGTCGCCGGAACGGGGGAGGGGGTATCGTCCGGCGCGCGGTCGGGGGACGTGAGATCGGCAGCGGAAACGCCAATTTCGCGCGCCACGAAGATCGCCGCCTCGCGCCAGTCGGGCGGGGGAGCGATCGCCGAGCCGTCGTCGGAAGGCCGCTCGCCGAGCAGGATCGGGGTCAGTGCAGCGACATAGGCGCGCGTTTCGGCCGGTAGCGGACGAGCCGTCGCGCGGTATTCGTCGTAGCGGCCGGGACCGGCATTGTAGGCGGCGAGCATGGCGGCCACATTGCCGTAGCGGTCCCACATCTCACGCAGATACGCGGTCCCTGCGAGGATGCTATCTCGCGGATCATAGGGGTCGCTACCGAGGCGGTGGCGGTTGCGCAGTTCCGCCCAGGTGTCGGGCATGACCTGCATCAAGCCCATTGCGCCCGCCGAGGAAACGGCGCGCACATCGCCCGCACTTTCCGCCCGCATTACCGCGACGATCCATGTCACCGGAATGCCGAAGCGCTGCGATGCTTCGGCGATATAGGCGTTGTGCGGATGCGCGGCGATGGCACGAACCAGGATGGCGGTCTGCGCCACAACGGGCGACGTCGCGATGGCTGAGCTGAAGAGGCCGGAAAGAAGAAGAAGGATGATGCGGCGACGAACGCCGCATCTCTCGGTGGCGGGACAAGTGCAGGAGATGATCATGATCATTCCTGTTCGTCGCGCTTTTTCTGACGGGTCCAGTGCAGGCCCCAGTCGCGGCCGTCTTCGTCCGACTGGAACAGGCGGGCGCGGATCGGCTGCTCGAAGACGGGGTCGTCGAGCAGCACAGAGATGAAGGTGCCCGCGCGTTCGCCGGAGTGTTTCCAGCCCGCGCCGACGTCCGGCCCATCGTCATCTCCGAGGTGAATGCGATAGGCGGGTGCCTTCTCGGCGTCCGCGTTCTCGGTCGGAACGAATGCCAGCTCGATGTCCAGCGAGAGCGTGCGGACACGCCCGGAATAGCCGGACGGGGTGCGGGTGAATTGTCCGATCAGTGCCATTGGAGGCTCCTTTCCTATGCGGTGGAACAGATGCGGGGCGCTCGCACGCTCCGCTGTGGACGCGCCGTCACCGCGTCGGCGCGCGCCAGACGAAGCGGTCGTCGCCGTCCTCGTCGGTGAAAAGCGGGGTGGCCCGGCCGATCACCGCCGATGCGGGGAACGGGCCGAAGTAGCGGCCGTCGAGGCTGTCGCCGACGTCGAGGTTCATTAGGAAAATCTCGCCCTCGGCGATGGTGCGGCAGCCCTGCCAGATCGGCAGGGCTCGGCCCCGGCTGTCGCGCAGGCGGGCCTCGCCGAGCGGAACGGCATCGACCGTGATCGCGGGGCCATCGCGGCACACGCGTTGTCCGGGCAGGCCGAGGACGCGTTTCAGAAGCGGCACGTCGCGGGCGACGTAGCCGCGCTCCACCATGAAGGAGGTGAAGGGTTCGGGCGGCATGACGGCGACCAGATCGGGCACCTCGATCCGCTCGGTGGATGCGATGGTGTAGAACCCGATCGGCACGCTGGCCGATGCGTTCCAGACCAGCCTTGGCGCCGTCGGAACGAATCCGGCAATGGCGATCCCCAGCGTAGTAGCCGCCGTCACGATGACATAGCCGGCGCGGTTCATGGTGCGATCTCCCGGCGCCGGAGCCACGCCTGATGGCGCTCGGTTGTGTAGGGATGCGGCGTTTCGCCTGCGTTCATCCAGTGGGCGACATGGCGCCAGTGATCGTGATCGGCCTCGGCGGGATCGACGCCGAGGGCTTCGATCGCATCGACATGACGAAGGACATCCTCGACCTTCGGCCAGCTTTCCGCCTTCAGCAGGATTTCGCCGCCGGGACGCACGAAGGGCAGCGTCTGATAGGCGCAGCCGGGCGCGACGGCGCGCAGGATGTCGATGCGCGAGATCACGGTGCCGTAGTCGTTCGCCGCCCAGCGGACGAATGCGAAGACGGCGCCGGGACGGAAGGAAACGATGCGGCGGTTGCGGTCGAGAATCTGCGTTCCGGCTTCGTGGCCGAACCTGATCCAGTATTCGACCTTCTTCTCCACCCACGTCAGTTCCACGCGGGTCAGATCGTCTTCATGGGCTGCGGCGCCGATCATGAGCGGTCTCCTGATGTGTCGGGAAATTCGCGCGCGAGCAGTTCGCGCAGCATGTCGGTGACGGTGCCGCCGCGTCTGATCGCTGCGATCTTGATTCGCCCGCGAAGCTCGGGCGTGATGTCGATCGTCAGGCGGGCGGAATAGACCGCGGCATCGCCGCTGCGTTCCAGCGGCGTGTCACCGGCCCTGATCCAGCTATCGGGATCGATCGGACGGGCGGCGAAGCCGCGCTTCCCGTTGCGCGCCGTCATGACGAAACTCCGTCATGGAACGGCAGCACGCTGGCGATGCGCGCCCGCCCACGCTCGGCCATGTCAGGGTCGATCTCGCAGCCGAGATAGCGCCGGCCGGAAAGCCGGCAGGCTTCCCCGGCCGCGCCTGAACCGGCGAACCAGTCGCCGACCAGACCGCCTACCGGGCAGCTCGTGCGGATCAGGATTTCCAGCAGAGCCGCCGGCTTCTCGGTCGGGTGGATGGCGCGGCCATGGCAGTTGCGCAGATAGATGACCGAGCGCATGAGGCGTGGCCCGCCGTCGTGGCTGACATAGTGGCCGGCGTCGATCTGGCCGGTATGGGGCGGACGCTGCTTGCGCCGCACGGTAGGGGCTGTCGCATCCAGCGTGGTCTGGACGTCGTTGTAGATGTCCCGCCATGCCGTCTCGGCCGGGTAGAACTGAACGGCCAATTCATGCACCGGCTTGAAGCGGTCGGCATGAAAGCCGGTGCCGTTCTGCTTCTCCCAGACGATCTCCTGGGCGATCCGAAACCCGGCGTCGGCGAAACGGTCGGCTGTCGCCATGAAGCTGCGCAACGAGCCGAAGACCCAGAGCGAGCCGGTCGGTCGGAGGGCGGTGCGCGCCAGTGTGACCCAGCCCTCGACGCGCCGGTCCCAGGTGAGTGACGTATCGCCATAAGGCGGATCGGCGAGGATCATGTCGAAGGGGGCGTGCCAGGGCATTTCTTCGCGGCAGTCGCCGGTCAGGATGGTCATGGTTCGACCCTCCCGATGCCCAGCCGCGCGATCTCATCGGTGAGAGTGGTGACCTCACGCGCGGCAGGAGATTGGCGGTCGATCTCGCTTGCGAGCCGCCCGGTCTGTGCGGCGTCGGCGAAGACGACGCGCTGGCCGATGGTGCTGGTGAGGACAGGAGGATCGTGGTCCGCCAGCGTCTCGGCCGTCTCGCGGGCGATGACGGTGCGGGCGCCGCAGCGGTTGAGCACGAAACGGGCGGCGAGCTGCGGCCGGTAGATGCGGGCCTCCGACAGGAGGGACAGCATCTCGGCCGAAGCCCAGCCGTCGAGCGGCGACGGCTGTACCGGGATCAGCACGAGGTCGGCGGCGAGGAGCGCGGAGCGCATGAGCCCGGCGACACGTGGCGGGCCGTCGATGACGACGTGATCGACGTCGCGGGCGATCTCCGGCGCTTCACGATGCAGCGTATCGCCTGCCAGGCCGACGATGCCGAACAGGCGCGGCAGGCCCTCACGCGCGCGTTGCTGCGACCAGTCCAGTGCCGAGCCTTGTGGGTCGGCATCGATCAGGGTGACGCGCTGTCCTTCTCGCGCCAGTTCTCCGGCGAGATGCAGCGCCAGCGTCGTCTTGCCGACCCCGCCCTTCTGGTTGAGGAGCGCGATGATCATCGGCGTCCTCCCGATGGATCGGGAGGAAGGCGGGGCGTATCGGGATCATCGGATGCGCCAGCGTCGCCTCGATCGGGGACCGATCGGGACGGTGAAGGGGCAACAGATCCCCTTTTCCTCGCAGCTGTGCTGAGGCTCCTGGCGGCGTCGCGGATGAGGTTTTCCACATCGCGCGCGCGCTCTTCAAGGTTAGAGTCTACGTTAGACTCTAAGTTAAGGGCGAGATTTCGTGTTTTTTTGTCAGATGTTAGGGCCGGTTTCGGTTCCCCATAGCACGCGACCCCGGTTCCCGATGGCACGCCTTTCCGGGTTCCGGATGGCACGACGCCTTGCACAGGTTTTCCAGAGGGCAGGATCGGCTCGAAGGCGAGCAGCGCGCGGCCGCCGAGTTCGATCTCCAGAAACAGGGTGTAGCCGGGCAGCGGCTGGCGGCGGATGATGTCGCGCAACTCGAAGGCAAAGCGCTTGAACGGCGACAGGCTGCCGGATTTCTCGTGCAGGTGACGAAAATCGAAGCGCCAGCCTCTGCGCTGGCGTCCGCCATGTTTGCGGACGATGCGGTAGAGCCAGCGTTCGAGCCCGCCGGTCAGATCGAAATAGGTTCGGTCGATGGTGAGCACGAGCGCATCATCGAGGACCGCCTGATAGAACCAGTCCGGCACGATCATCTCGATGCCGTCGGCCTTGCCGCAACGATCGGTGCGCTCCTTCCATTCGTTGATCCAGGAGAAGCGGTGGCGCCGACCTTCCGCCGGCTGGCGTATCGTGGTGGTGACAGTGGTGGATTGGAGTCGGTCGAGTGCGGCCTTCAGGCGCCGATAATCACGCGCCGAGGTGCCGCGCCCGATGAAGCGGAGGATTTCGTAAGGTGTGGCGACCATGAGCCGCGAGGTGCGAAGCCCGGCGTCGCGAGCCTCGACGATCTGGCTCGCCGCCCAGATCAGGACGTCGGCGTCCCAGATCGTCGCCATGCCGTGATCGGGAACGGCTTCGACGCGGATCGCAATATCACCGGCCGAGAAATCGATCGGCGCAATGCGATGGGTCTTGGAAAGGGAGAAAAAGGGATAGGCCATGAGATCCTGCGCGTCTCGTGGCGCGAAATCGCCGGGGAGCGCCCTGAACAGGTCGAGCTGCCCGCGCTCGGAAGGAGATCGATGTCGCACCGCCATGTAGGGAACCGGCCGCGATCAGCGCGCATAACGACCGGCCCGCGGGCCGGACGGAAGGGACGCATGGCGCTTGGCAGGCAGAACGGAGCCACGCGGATCGGATGTGGACGTCACCGCGCCGCGATCAGCCCAGGTTTCGAGATCGTCGATGGCGTAGACGACACGGCCGCCGAGCTTGCGATAGGCCGGGCCGGTCCCGTAGGTGCGATGCTTTTCGAGCGTGCGCGCCGAGAGGCTGAGAAACTCGGCGGCTTCCTTTGTGCGCAGAAAGCGCGGTGGCAAAACGACGGGTGCGTGCGGCATGGAACGGGCCTCCGTGGTGTCGGGACGGCCGCTGCGGATCAGCGGCGGGCAACGACCACGGTGGCGAAGAAAAACCGGAGAGATGCAGGGCGAAGTTGGGGGGTATCGAAATCGCCCACCATCGGGCGCGTGGAATCGCGCTAGCGTGGACGGCGATGACGCAGGAGTTTTCGATAGCCGCCCGCGACCATGGCACGGGCATCGCGCAGGAGCGTCTTGATGCGATGACGCGCGGACGAAGCCTGCCATTCGTCGCGGCCGAGATGCCCGATGTTGAAAAGGACTTCGGCGATTTCCTGCTGCGTCGCGCCAGCCCGTTCACCGTCAAAGGCACGAACCATTCTGCGCTGACGAGCGCGCTGCTGGCGCGTCAGGCGCGTGTCTGGCGGGATGGCGCGGCCGTGCAAGGCCGAAAGAAATCGATATATGGCTTCAATCCGGTCAAAGCCCTCCATACCGAGAGGGATGACGGCGACCGCCTGCCCACCGATGGCGCAGTCGATGATCTGAAGACGTTGTCCGTTCCCGAGGGCGAAGCGGAATGCTGCGTCGTCATCGCCGATTGGCGTATCGTCTCGCCATGGCTCGACCGGCTCACGAGCGGGGCTGGCGCCGAGTTCCGGCGGAGCCTCCGTCAGGACGACGACGCTGGTGTCCTCCTGCGGGAGCCAGAAGACAGGCGCATCAGGAGGCGAGATCAGTGGATCGACAGGGAAATCGCAACCCCCACCGCTGCCGGATTTGTTCGGTCAGCGGTTCGGGGTCTCCATGGCCAGAGGCCACAGCTTCAAAATCTGCATCATAGGCGTCGTTGCGGCGGAGCCATTCCCAGGCCAGATCAGATGCGGTCAACGTATCCAGATGGTCATATTCCGAAGAACGCCAGGTCGATGCGTCAGGGGTCATCGCGGTCTCCCAAGTTTCAGCCCAGGAAGTTGGGATATCTACGATTCCCGCTCGGGTTGAATTGGGGAAGTCAGGTGGAGGTCAACAGGCGATGCGTGCGGCGCATCACGATCACGCCTGCCGCTGGCTGTCGCGGACCAGTTCGCGATAGCCGTACTCCGTCATCCAATGCGCACGGGAAAGGTGCGCGTCATGGATGGAACGACAGCGCTCGGGGTCCCGCGCGGGGTCGAGGCCGAAGAGGATTCGCACCGCCTCACGCCAGTCAGCGCCATCGCGCTCGGCATCGAGCAGCCGCAAGTAGAGCTTCATGTGCTCGCGATCATAGGACGTCAGCGTCTGGCTGGACGGTGGTTTATCAAGAAATGTCTGCGTCGCGTGTCCCATCACTCGCTCACGATCGGGTAACGTGTTTGTTAACCATCTCTGATGAGAGATAGCCATTCTTTTTGACGAGAGCAGGTCAATGCCCAACCGGCGACGCTACCTTTGGGCATCGATCCTGTCATGCAGGAGCAACACCCCTTCGCCCTTGTCCGTCGACAGGAGAACGATCCCGGCGGCCTCGAGTGCGCGGCGCACTTCATCGCGCGTGGACTCAAACACCTGAAGCCGGTTTTCGGATTCGAGGCGTTTGAGTGCGGTCAGCGATACTCGGGCCTTGTCAGCGAGCGTCTCCTGTGTCCAACCCAGCAACGCACGCGCGGCCCGCGATTGTCGGGCGGTGATCATACATGATCACCTCCCACCGAGACCTGCACGCACTCCAGAACTACGACTATTTTAGTCGTTCTTGGATCGAGCGTCACCCGGAATCGGGGCGGAACTGCCTTTTCCGGCGAGATTTCGCCCCAACGCCCCGAGACTGATTCGGTCGCCAGCAAATCCCGGCCTCATCGCTTGAAAACCGAGGTCACCGGAACAGGGAAGGGGGAATAGGGATGGGAGGAAGGACGAGGGATCCGTCGCCTGCGGGTGCGATCGCAAGCGAACATGGAAAAAACCCGGCGGCTGGCGCCGCCGGGCTCCGGACTTCCCGCTCAGAACGGGATGTCATCGTCGTCGATGAACTTGCCGTCGTCGTTCTCGGTCTGCTTGGCCCGGCTCAGGAAATCGACCGTCTCGGCGATGATCTCGCAGCCATAGCGGTCAACGCCCTGCTGATCGGTCCACTTCGTGTAGTGGATGCGGCCGCGAACCAGAACCTTCATGCCCTTGTCGCAATGCTGCTGGACCGTCTTGCCGAGGCCGTTGAAGCAGGTGATGCGGTGCCATTCCGTGTCCTGGACCCGATAGCCGTTTTCGTCGCGGACGACGCGGCCTTCCGAGTAGCGGGGGCGCGAGGTGGCCAGGGTGAAGTGGGTGATGCCGGTGCCGCCCTGGGTCGTGCGGGTCTCGGGGGCCTGACCGATGTTGCCGGCGAGGATGACGATGTTCTGCATTTTCAAGTCTCCGTTGCTTCTCGGAGGGACCATCCCTCCGACGAGACCCGGCCAAGGCCGTCGGGAGACTCCCGCAACTGCCGTTCTGACGGCAGCTTGCCCCTAAGGCCCGGAGTGGGGCGGGCAGCCGCGCTTGCGCGGCAACACGGTCCGGAGCCGCGGGGGTTGCTGGTGGAAACCGAACTGACTTAGGGGATCAGTCAGTCGGAGGGATTGGTGCCTCTGAAAGCACGGATACGGGGATGCACAGCAGAACCATCATCCTCGCCGACAACAGCGAACAGACAGGCTCCCGAAACCCGGACCATTCGGCACAGCACCGGCTCACCCGCCTTCTTTTTCCCGGCCACCCCTCGGGCTGCCTGTAGGAAGGCTATGTCGTCCGGGATGAGAACGACGCAGCTATCGGATTTCCGGGCACGGCAGGGCACTGTCCCGGTTTCGACGGCGAAAGGCCCGGTTCCGCGACATCGCGAGAAGCGGCAATGAAGGTGTTCGTGGCTGCACTCCCGGAATGAAGCGTCCGACGCCGCAGGGGTTGACCGCTATGGCTGCGGGATCATGCCGACCACAGATTTCCAGGCCGGGCTGAGCGGTCTGAGAACGGTTGTGGCAAGTTCATCGACGACGATGACATGCCTGTCCGGCATCTGTGCGGAAACCCGGAGCCCGGCGGCGCTAGCCGCCGGGTTTTCTCCTTGGAAGCGGACGTTCGCAATCCCCGTTTCAGCGCGAGAAGACCGACTCGCCGAGCGTGTTCAGATTGATGATGGCCGAGACGCCGATGACAAGGCCGCCGATGCCGCCAAGCAGATTGAGCGCAATCGTCGAGTCGATGGCGTTTTTCGTGATGCCATAGACAAGCGCATAGCCGGCGATGACGGCGGGCACCGCGAAGAGAACAAGTGCGATGAAGCGCAGGACCGGGTTTTTGGCTAAGCCGAGAACCCCGATCACGAGGGCGATCGACAGCAGGGCGGCGGCGCCAGCGGCGAAGCCCGACATCAGGACTCCGGCTCCCGCGCCCCAGGCGTATTGCGCGGCAGTGATGGCTGCCATGACGGGCAAAGCGTAGATCGCGAGATTGTAGGCGATCACGCAGGCCGTGATGGTCAGGGAGATGGCGAGCAGGATCAACGTCATGGAAACCTCCAGCGAACGGTTGAGGATCACGACAGGCTGCCGGGAGATACGCTCCGCCTGCGACTACGCTGCTTTGCCGGTTCTGCAAGGATGTTTCATCCGACGACGAAAATGCGTCTCCGTCAAGTGGTAGCGCACGACGATAACAACTTCAGTCGGATGTCCGTCACGGGGTGGGAAGCGGAAAGGCAGGTTTTGATTGCTGCGAGTTAAGAAGCGGCCATAGCATGTGCAATTGATCGACAACTGCGCCATCTCTACTGTTCTGCTATGGTGATGAATATTTTTCATTGGAATCGAGACTAATAGATGGAAGACGACACGACCGAGGACCAAGAACCATCAGAGCAAACAGAGGCACCGTGGCCGCCCCAAGCCATTGTCACGCCAACGGATTTTCGGAGCGTTGATTACAACTCCATCGTGCGCGATGTGAAGTCCGCTTACGACCACCGGCTAGAAACCGAATTCATGAAGGCTACACGGGAGCACCGGGACAATGAGCCAGCGTTCAGCGTCTTCCGCCTGCTGGCGTCGGCGTGCGGCCTACACTTTCGGTTGCACGATAAGGCGGGTGCTTTCGGTGCGCAGATGACGTTTGGCAATCGCCGCACGCCTATTCCCGAGGATTGGCTTGGAGAGCAGTCCGAGCACTTCTTTGAAATCTTGGAAGAGGTCGAGCATCCGGCGCTACGTGCTCGGTTGGCTGATGTAGTGTGGACGAACGACCGCAAGAAGGGCAAAGCCGCTGCGATTGCCGTGATGGCGTATTGCGAGTGTGTCGAAGGCCTGATTAGCGGAACCTATGAAGATCGGTTCCCCACCGATAGCGAGGTCTCCTTGGAAGAAGTCGACCTCATAGAGCGTGCATCCCAGATACATGCAAGATCGAACAAGCGTGCGGCACCGATGCACGAGCGGGTCTCCGGGCTGCTGAGTTCGCTTTATTACAAGGCACTAAGCCACGTCGATGTCGTACCGTTGCGCCGGATTGCGACACTCCTTTCGCGATATTCACTGATCACGATGGATCAGCTCGCTGCCGAGATGGAGACCGCTGCGGCTGCCGCAGAGCAAAGGCCAAATTCGTATCCGCTCGCCATCAAGGAACTATGGGATTTGGCTGCCTTCGCTCATGGGGAGGCGAAACGGCCTGACGACGGGCGGCGCTGCCAACTCGCTGGTGTCGAGCAGACGCTAAGAATGGCACCGCAGACCGGCTCCTCATCGGGGGCAGCACACTGGTATCGCCAAGCTATCGGGGAACTACGGCAGATCCCCGGTACCGAGGAGCGTCGCGAAGAACTCCGTAAGGAGATGCGAACGCTGCAGGAGAAGTCGCTAGAAGAGATGGGTTCGTTCGAAATTCCCATCGATTTGTCCGACGTAGTCAGCGGCACGATCGAGGTGTTCGAAAAGCTAACGCTGCCGGAGGGGCTCAAACAGTTCGCGTTGCTAGTTCGCCCAAATAGCGCAGCGCAGATGAGAACGGAGGCTGTGGAGGCGGACCCCGGCATCGCAGGCATGTTCGCGACCACTCACCTCGACAGCGAGGGCAAGATTATCGCCGAGGTCGAAGGTGCCTCGCTCGATGGCTCACCGCCAAGCGATGAATGGATCAAAAGCAAGATGATCCAGCATCTACAGTTCACGATGGATATTGCGGTTAGGGGACAGCTTGAACCTGCCCGCCGATTCCTAGCTGGAGAGTTCCCGCTGTCCGAACGACACTTCCGCTTCATAGTGCTGCAAAGTCCCTTCGTACCTCACCATCATGCAGAAACATTTGCGCTCGGTTTCGCTCGCCTGATGCAGGGGGATATGCTCTCAGCGGCGCCGATTTTGGTTCCGCAGTTGGAGCACTGCCTGCGACACGTGCTGATCAACAGCAGCACCGACACTTCGAAGATGCGGAACGATCTGACGCAAGAGGATAGATCTCTCTCCACCTTGCTCGATACCTATCGGGACGAACTGGTCGCTATCTTCGGGGAGGATATCGTCCTGCATATAGACTTGATATTCAATCATCGTCCCGGTCCGGCACTGCGACATGAATTCGCTCACGGGAAGGTTGGCGATCGCAGCTACACTGATCCGGCAATCTACTACGCCTGTTGCCTCATCTACCTGCTGGTATGCATCCCCTTGTTGCCAGGGTGGGCCCAGTATGTGGGGCCTGCGATTGAAGCCGGCTCATTCTGACTTTGCGAATGTCCGCTTTTACCGCTTGGAGAGTCTAGCCGGGAACGACCGTCACGGGGTCGGAAGCAGAGATTCAAGGGCATTCACACCCGGCTGAAACAGCCGCCGAACGGCGGCGCTTACGCGCCGCCGTCGAACTTCATGACGGGGATGCCGAGCTTGCGGGCCTTATCCGCAAGGTTCTCCTGAATTCCGGTGCCGGGGAAGACGAGGACGCCGACCGGCAGCACGTCCAGCATCGCGTCATTGCGCTTGAACGGCGCGGCTTTGCCGTGCTTCGTCCAGTCGGGCCGGAAGGCGACCTGCGGTACCTTGTGGTGATCGGCCCAGCGGGAGGCGATCAGTTCCGCGCCTTTCGGGGTGCCGCCGTGGAGCAAAACCATGTCCGCGTGCTTGGCATGGACCTGATCGAGTTTCGCCCAGATCAGCCGGTGATCGTTGAAGTCGGCGCCGCCGGTCACGGCCACCTTGGGGCCGGCGGGCAGTATCACCTCGGTCTCGGCCCGGCGTTTCGCGGCCAGGAAGTCGCGGCTGTCGATCATCGCCGCGGTCAGGTTGCGATGGTTGACCATCGAGCCGGTGCGCGGCCGCCAGGCGCTGCCGGTGTGGTGCTCGAAAGCCTCGGCGGCGAGATCGCGGAAGAGTTCCATGCTGTCGCGCCGCTCGATCAGGGTCTGTCCCTCTGCCGTGAGACGTTCGAGTTCGACCGACTTGACCTCGCTGCCATCCTGTTCCCGCTGCATCCGGCGCTGCGCCTGCTCGTTGTCGTCGAGATCGCGCTCGACCCGGCTGGTGGCGCGGTGGAAGAGATTGACGGTTCCCCAGAGCAGTTCTTCGAGATCGGGTTCGAGGCGAGTGTCACTGAGCGTCGCGACCAGGGCGTCGAAGATGTCGGCGACGGCGGCGGCGACGGTGTTGCCCTCGGGCAGCGGCCGGGGATCGGGTTCGTCCTGGAACGGGCGCCAGCCATAGAGCTGGAGTTCGGTGAGAGCGTGATCGGTCTGGGAAGAGGTGTGGACCGGCTCGGTCCCTGCGTATTCGGTTTCGTTTTCCATCGGGAGCGTCCTTCGTCTGGAGACCGCGCCCATCGCGGCCTTCGCAGGCGTCGAAGCGCACGGGCGAGACGGGCTGGCAGCCCTCGCTCCTCCGCGAGGGCCTTGATGGCCAAGCCCGGCTATTTTGTTTCGCGCTGCAAAGCGCCCGGAGGGCGCGGCGGAAAATAGCCGGGCGCCGCCATTGCCTGCCCGGCCCGTTCGTGCGCCGATCGCCCTCTCAGAAGGCCGTGGGTGCGGGACTCTCCGACAAGGGACGCGCCTGCCGATGACGGGAGAGCGAAACCGGCAGGGATGAAGCAGAGCAACGCCTCCGGGGCCGATCACGCTGTCACTCCATGAAACGGCGGACGTCTTCGGGATGAAGCTGTACCTTCAGGGCCGCGCGGAGGCCATCGGCGCCATGGCGTCGCAGATCATCGTTGAAATCCCCCTCGACCGGCGTGAGCGATATCGCCTCGATCCCGAAGCTCGCTGCTCTGGCGACCAGGCTGTCTCTTGCACCGTCCCCGGCCGGGTCGCGATCGTGCAAGACATAGAGCCGGCGCAGGGACGACGGGAACAGGATGGCAGCAAGGTGAGCCGCGGAGAGCGCCGCCATCATTGGCATATGGGGCAGAACCTGACGAGGCGACAGCACGGTCTCGATGCCTTCGCCAGCCGCGAGCACCTCACCGGCGACGCCGAAACGGACACCATGCCCGAGAAGGTCGCCCATCGCCCGCCGCGGTGTCTCGACAGCCGCCTTGCCGGAACCGTCCGAGGCGAGCCAGGTGCGATGCGCGCCGGTCTGGTGGCCGGAGAGATCGGTTGCGGCGGCGACGAGTGCCGGCCTGATCTCCGTGGGCGAATGATCGTCGGGCCTGTAATAGCAGCGCGGATGGTAGCGGAGCGCGGCGGTGCCCGTGAGGGACGTGATCGCCCGCCCGCGCAGATAGATCTCCGCAAGCGTGCCGCTGATCGGCTGCGCCATGGCGAAGAGCCGCCGTGCCGCTTCAGGCGAACCGGGCGCGCTGCTGGACGGCCTGCCGGTCGGTGTCCTTGTCTTTTCCGGTTCGGGATGCGGGAGCGAGAGGAAACGGCGCGCCTCCTCGGCCACGTCCTTGAAGTCGACCAGGCCGAGCGCGTCGCGAATGACGTCGAGCAGATCGCCATGCTCCCCGGTGGCCATGTCGGTCCATTTGCCTGCCGCGCCCTTTCCGGATTCCGGCCCGGTCAAGCGCACGAACATCGAACGACCCGGCGTGTTCTGCACATCGCCAACCAGCCAGTATCGTCCGGCTCGGTGGCCGGACGACAGATAGTGGCGGCAGACCGCCTCGGCCTCGCGACCAAGGCGGATCGCCAGTTCCGAGGCATCGTGACGCGGCATTACGCTGCCTCCCGCTCGCCGATGCGCTCGACCGGCCAGCGCTCAAAGAGCTTGCCGAGGATGGCGGGACCGTTCGCATCGACCGGCACGAACATGCGCAGCTTCCAGGAGATGATCTCGTGGAAGAGGCCATAGGCCGTGAGGCGCTGGCGCATCGTATCGGTGAAACCCGAGAGTTCGATACGGTTCGCGCCCATGACGCGGACCCGGCGAAGCTGGAGTCCCTCGGCGAGATCGAGGATCGTGCGGCCTTCCATCAGCGCCACGAAGGCGTCGTCCGGCGTGACCTTCGCGATGCCGGTCGCGGTGGCGTTCGCGGCCCAGGCCGGGGAGACCTTGCGGCCGATGATGCGCTCGCCCGCATCGGTCTGGAGGCGATAGACGCGGGTGGACTCGTTCGGCAACCGCTTCCAGATCGGCAGCAACAGGCCCGTCACCATATGCAGGGTGCTGTCGGCAAACTCGGGCACCTCGGCGACTTCGGCCTGCCAGGCCGATGCGAAAGCGTCCCGGTCCGCCTCGACCCAATGGGTTTCGCCCATCATCCTGACCGGGATATTGTGGGCTTCCATCGGCCGGATCAGGCGGACGCGGCGTTCGATCTCGCCATCGTCCAGCATGACGCTGGTGGTGGGGATCTGCACCGCCGCACGGCCCGAGCGCTCGTTGATCAGGAGCTTCGCACGCGGGTCATCAAGTTCGGCCAGGGCGGCGTCGAGCGTCACCGGCCGGTTGCGCCTGCGCTCGGTGATCGTCAGCAGGCTGGTTTCCGCCCCGGTGCGGGGATGGGTGTAGATCACCTGCCGGTCGGTGACGGTGAAGCTCTCGGCGCGCAGCGTCTCCAGCCCGGCATCATAAGTGCCCGATGCGATGGCGCCCTCGATACGCGCGGTCAGAAGCTGCTCGAAGGCGGTGAAGAGAACGCCTTGAAGCTCGATGGTCAGCGCCAGCAGCCGGTTGAGAAAGGTCGTGATGGGCGGCAGTTCGTCCTTGATGCCGTTCGAGTCCATCAGCTTCAGGCCGGTGGCGGTTTCGAACCGCTCCAGCGAGCAGCCCTCGACCTTGCCGCGCACCAAGAGAAGATAGAGCTGGCGCAGGGCATCGCGCGCGTAGTGCGATTCCAGATTGTCCTCGGGCCGGAACATGCCCTGGCCACCGGTCTGGCGCTGGCCCCGCGTGATCGCGCCCAGCGTGTCGAGGCGGCGGGCAATGGTCGAGAGAAACCGCTTCTCGGCTTTCACATTGGTCGAGATCGGCCGGAACAGGGGCGGCTGTGCCTGATTGGTGCGGTGTGTCCGGCCGAGGCCCTGGATGGCGGCGTCCGCCTTCCAGCCTGCTTCGAGGAGGTAGTGGACCCTCAGGCGCGTGTTCTTTGCCGACAATTCGGCGTGATAGCTGCGCCCGGTGCCGCCGGCGTCGCTAAAGACCAGGACGCGCTTCTGGTCGTCCATGAAGGCTTGCGTCTCGGCCAGGTTTGCCGAACCGGCGCGGTTCTCGACCACGAGCCGATCGATGGTGACGCCGCGCTTGCGGACGATGCGCCGCGAGCGGCCCGTCACCTCGGCCACCGTATCGGTGCCGAAATGCTGGATGATCTGATCCAACGCGCCGGGGACCGGCGGCAGGCTGGCGAGGCTGGCAATCATCTCGTCGCGCCGCGCCACGGCCTCGCGGCTCTCGACCGGCTGACCGTCGCGATAGACCGGGCGCGAGGACAGGTTGCCTTCCGAATCCGTGAACGGCTCGTAGAGCTGGACCGGGAAGGAATGGGCGAGGTAGTCCAGGACGTATTCGCGAGGCGAAAGGTCCATTTTCAGGTCGCCCCATTCCTCGGTGGGGATCTCCGCCAGCCGCCGTTCCATCAGCGCCTCGCCGGTCGAGACGATCTGGATGACGGACGAATGGCCCGCCTCCAGATCGGCCGTGATCGACCGGATCAGCGTCGGGGTTTTCATGCTGGTCAGCAGATGGCCGAAGAAGCGTTGCTTCGCGGACTCGAAGGCGCTGCGGGCGGCGGATTTGGCCTGCCGGTTCAGCGTGCCCGAACCGCCATCGCCGCCGGTAATGTTGGCGGCCTGCATCGCCGCATCCAGGTTGTTGTGGATGATGGCGAAGGCATCGGCATAACTGTCGTAGATGCGCACCTGCTCGGGCGTCAGTTCATGGTCGAGCAACTCGTATTCGACGCCTTTGAACGACAGGGACCGGGCGGTGTAGAGGCCGAGCGCACGCAGGTCGCGGGCCAGCACCTCCATCGCCGCGACGCCGCCGGCCTCGATCGCCTCGACGAATTCGGCCCTGGTGGAGAAAGGGAAATCCTCGCCGCCCCAGAGGCCGAGCCGCTGCGCATAGGCGAGATTGTGGACAGTGGTGGCGCCGGTGGCCGAGACATAGACGATGCGGGCCTGCGGCAGGGCATGTTGGAGGCGTAGCCCGGCGCGGCCCTGCTGCGAGGCGGCGACATCGCCGCGTTCTCCCTTGCCTCCGGCAGCATTGGCCATGGCGTGCGCCTCGTCGAAAATCACCACTCCATCGAAGTCGGAGCCCAACCATTCGACGATCTGCCTGACCCTGGAAACCCTTTCTCCGCGGTCGTCGGAGCGCAGCGTGGCATAGGTTAGAAATAGGATGCCTTCATTCAGCGTGATGGGCTTGCCCTGCGGGAAGCGCGACAGCGGCGTGACCAGCAGCCGCTCCATGCCGAGCGCGCTCCAGTCCCGTTGGGCATCCTCAAGGAGCTTGTCCGACTTCGATATCCAGACCGCCTTTCGCCGCCCTTGCATCCAGTTGTCGAGGATGATCGCTGCGGATTCTCGGCCCTTGCCGACGCCGGTGCCGTCGCCAACCATGAAACCCTGACGGAAGCGGATGGCGCCCTCGGCGTCCTCGGGCGTGGCGGCGAGATTGTCGAGCGTGTCATCGACCGTCCAGGCTCCGGCGAGGAAACCGGCGTGGGCCTCGCCGGCATAGATCACGGTCTCCAACTGTGCCTCGGAAAGTTTGCCGAGGATGTCTTTCGGCAGTGTCGGCCGATAGCTCGGCTTCGGCGGCGCGATGCTCGCCATCGAGGCCGATTGCACAAGCTGGGTCGGATGCGCCTGCGCCCCAGCGATGCGGATGGTCTGAAGACCGAATTCCTCATAGATCGCATCCGAGAGGCGCGCGCCCTCGGCTGGTGCCCAATCGACAGTCTCATAAGCGAGCGGTACTCCCTCCGGCTCAGCCAGAGGTGCAGCGGGTGCGGCCCGAGCTGCACGGTTGACATAGCCGCGCACGGTGCGCGGGGCGGCAGGCCGTGCGACTGGCACAGCCACGATGGAAACGACCGGGAGCCGGGCCGGAAGCTGCTCGGCCAGCCATTCCATCAGGGTCGCCACGTCCGGTGCGACTCCAGGCACGGCCGGGAATTCCGACGGGTCTTCGGCGGGCAGCTTGTCGATGACCGTGAGCCGCGTCGGGATCGTTGTGCCGTGCTTGGCATAGACCGAGCCATCGATAGCGGCGGAGAAGACCACGCGGCCGCGTTCCTGCAGCCGAGTCCAGGAAGCCGTCCATACCGGATTGTCGGGGGCGAAGCTCGCCCCGGTGATGGTTACGAGCCGCCCGCTGGGCGCCAGGCGCGCCAGCGCCGAGGTGACATGGCGGAAGGCGGCATCGACCATGCGACCCTCGACATTGGCCATGACCGAGAACGGCGGGTTCATCAGCACGACGGTCGGGACAAGGCCAGGATCGAGATGGTCGTCGATCTGGGCGGCGTCGAAGCGGGTGACGGAAAGGGCCGGAAAGAGGGAGGTCAGGAGGCCGGCGCGCATATCGGCAAGCTCGTTGAGGAGAAGCGTTCCGCCCGCGATCTCGGCCAGGATGGCGAGGAGTCCGGTGCCGGCCGAAGGCTCCAGCACCCGGTCGGCGGGCCTTATCGCTGCCGCGGTCATCGCCGCGAAGCCGAGCGGGATCGGCGTCGAGAACTGCTGGAACGTCTGCGCTTCCTCGGAGCGGCGCGTATGCGTCGGCAGAAGTCCGGCGACCTTGCCGAGCTGCGGCAGGATCGCAGCCGGAGACCCGGCTTTGCGGAAAAGCGCAGTGCCGTATTTGCGCAGGAAAAGAACGGTGGCCGCCTCGCACGCGTCATAGGCGGTCTTCCAGGACCACGCGCCGGCGGCATCGGACGCGCCGAAGGCGGTTTCCATTGCGTGACGCAGCGTCGGAGCGTCGATGCGCTGGCCGCGCTCGAGATGAGGAAGGAGGATCTGAGCAGCCGCGAGGATGGCGGTGGCAGTGTCGGGCTCGGAGGCGAGCTGGATCGCCGTGGCCGCATCAGCAGCCACGGAGGCGGACATCATGTTCATCGGGAGAACCTCGGGAGAGCGGGACAGGATCGAGCCTAAGCGGCGCTCTCTCTCGACCGCACCGGCTCAAATCCCTTCCGGCCGCTCTCTCCCTCTCAAGCCGCGGCGTAAGCAGGCATGAAACGAGCGCCCGGTCGCGAGGTGGGGCGCTTGTCGGGATCAGCCGAAGCGGCGGCCGTTCTCGGTGAAGGTGTATTCGTTGGCGGTGATGGTCTCATCCACCGCCTCATCCGAGGAGAGGTAGTCGTATTCGCGTTCAAGCTGGCGGTAGAGCCAGCGGGCCAGATCGCGCAGCGCCTCGGTGATGACTTCCTCGGCATCGGCGGTCATGTCCTGATATGTCGGACTGTCGCGGGTGACGGAAATCGCCATGCAATACTCGTGGTAGTAATGCCCACGATGGCTGGCCTCGGCGCGAAGCTGGTAGAAATTGCGCCGCTGGACGCTCTGAAGGGCATCGGCGATGCCGTGCAAGATCGTATCCTTGGGCGCATAGGATCGAATCTCGGCCGAGGCGTTCTTCCGGTAGGCGTAATTGCCCTCGAACGACGCGCCATCGCCCTGAGACCATAAGCCCCGGAACCAAATACAGGGCTCCTGCCGCGACCCGCCGCCCAAGAGCCGGACGGTGCGCGTCTTGAAGCGGATGCCGAGGATCTCCGCGATCCGCTGGAAATCCTCATAGACGGCATCATACCAGTCGTAGTCGAAGCCGCCCTCACGATACCAGGCACGGGCCTTCTCCTTCGCGTCGTCGGACAGTTCGTCGAGCCGATAGACGGTGGTTTCGATGACCTCAGGCATCGGGATCACCTCCATCCAGCACTTCGGCGAGCCAGCCATCGGTATAAGTCCAGCCGACGGTTTCTCCGGTGGCGAGATCGAGCACATGCGCACCGCCGCCGAAGCCGTCGATTCGCGGCCTCGAACAGGTGTTGGTGTACTGAAAACCCCACAATCCAGTCAGGCCGAATTCACGGGCGCAGCGTTTGACGAATTGGATGACATGCTCGGGATCGCCGGTGACGTCATCGCGCATCCAGAGCTGCGTGCCGCCAAGCTCGGGCTGGATCGACAGAAGAAAACCTTCGGAAGGGGGATCTTCGGCAGCGTTTTCCTCGGATAATCTATTGAAGAGGTCGAGCGCGCGGGCGACGTTCTCGGGCGTGCCTACATCGAGCAGGCACGAAAAATGGGTGAAGTAGTCGGCCATGTCAGGCTCCTGAAACGAGAAAGCCCGGCGCGAGGCCGGGCGAGGATGAGTGGAAGGCAGCGAGAGGGATCAGGCGGCCTGTGGTAGACGCAGAAGCTCGGCGGCGGTCTCGCGCCAGAAGGGATCAACCAGCCGGGCCTCGAGCAGGCTGGCACGGAAGCGGAGATCGCGGGCGGATGCCGCGTCGCCGCGCCCGGATGCGGCAAACGCCATGCCGCGCAGATGGCTGGCCTCGGTGACGACACGGCGGGCCTCGGCGTCGGAAGCGACGGGTTGCTGCCAGAGGACGATCCCGGCCCGGATCTCTCCGGCGAGAACCAGGCTGTTGTCGCTGTCCTGAATGATCATGATGCGCGGGCGAAAGCGCAGCGTATCGTCCGAGCCGATGCGGACGTCGCCGCGCGCGACGCGCTGGCTGGCGAAGGTCATGGCGTCTTCGGGAGACGGGCACTCGCCGATTACGACCGAGCGGTCGAAACCATCGGCATCACTGAGACCATCGTAACGGGCGGTGCCAATGCAGGAGATGCGCAGGGGCAGCCTCTGGGCGCGGGGCAGCCGAGGCAGCACCTGCTGCGCGACGATTTCGCCGATGGGGGCGAACGCAGTTTGGCGGGATAGGGTCATGGGAAATACTCCGCGACGGACGGCGGGAGCCTCTCTCCCGCCTGCAACCCGTCACGGCCAACCCAGCCGCACTCTCTCTCCTTCGCGATGGAGGATGGTTCCGGTCTGCGCCGGAATGATCCGACGCTCAGCACCAGGGCTCGCGCCGTCCGGTCCAGGTTCGAGCGAGTCCTCCGCTGACAAGAATATCGCCGACGTCATGGCCTTCGACGCGGATCGCCGCCAGGGTCCGGCCATAGCGATCCGTGCCCTGACGCAGGATTTCAACGCGCCGCCCATGCAGGAGGTCGGCGAGCCTGGTCTTCGCTTGCAGCGCGAGATCGGATTCATAGGCGCATTGCCCCTCGATCTCGGGGGCGTCGATATTGAAGATCCGAATCGCTTCCGCTTGCTGTGTTGTGCCCAGGCGGATGGAATCTCCATCCCAGACCCGGATTTCGGCCGGTTCGCAGGATGCCGTGCAGAGCAGAACTGAAACGACGATATGGCTGAGCATGGCGAATGGCTTTCATCTTGAAGGTGCGAAATCGGCGTGATTGTCGACGGTTCTTTCCGATGCGGACCGAAATCGCAACGATGTCCGGCACGCAAGCGGCAATCGGCGGCGATTGACGGGATGAAGGCCCGGCGGCGCTTGGGCACCTGGCCGTGGGGGTGAGGCGCTTTCGCGCCTCAGCTCCAGGGATCGAGTTCCAGCTTCACCATGTCCTCGTCACCGTCGAACTCGTCGGCCGGCATGGCGGCATGGGTTCCGTCCCCGGCCTGGAACACGACGATCGGGACCATCAGCGTGGTGGCGAGGCTGGCGGCGAAGGCGGTGGCATCTGCATAGGACATCTCGTTCCGGCTCCTGTCTTTGGAGGCGGGGGACCATCCCCCGCGCGACAGGCGCCCGACGTGTCTGACCGGATCTGCAATCACCCTCGCGCGTTCGGGCTTGTCCCGAATCCCCGAGGGCGGCACGCG
This sequence comes from Aminobacter sp. BE322, assembly GCF_050433525.1. Lineage (NCBI taxonomy): Bacteria > Pseudomonadati > Pseudomonadota > Alphaproteobacteria > Hyphomicrobiales > Phyllobacteriaceae > Aminobacter > Aminobacter sp. BE322. The sequence goes on from NZ_JBNPXB010000007.1 coordinate 200,327, forward strand.
CGCGTAAGCCGACCCTCCACGGGTTGATTGACGAAGAGACGGTCGGACCAAGGTTCGCGAATGGAAGCGGGGGTGGTGCTTTGCCTCTGACAGATGCCGGAAACCCGTCGTAGATGTCCCGCCGCGCCAGCCTCGTTTCCGCGCTGATTTTCAGAATGTGATTCAGGCCGGGGATCGAACCCGTTACCCCGGCAACGGCAAACGGACGGCGCAATGGTGAAACTGGAACTCGATCCATCGCTGCCTGCGCAGCGATATCCGACGGTTCCGGTGCCCAGGTGCGGTTTTCAGGGCCGGTCAGTTCCAGAGCCCTTCGGCGATCTCGCGGGCGATCATCGCGCGGGCCTTCATCATCACATCGTCGCCGGAGGTGTCGATATGACCGTAGAACCGCGCCTGGGCGCCACATGCCGCCCAGTCGGCATAGCGGCAATATTCGCGGGCATCGAGCCGGAACGCACGCATGTCCTCGGCCCAATGCGGCTTCGGCTCAACAACGACGGTGATGCCGCCGCGTGTTTCCTCCCACGGAAGTGAGCGTTCCGAGGCAGGATTGCGGCGGTCGTCGGCGAGGATTTCATCGAGCGTCATCAAGATGCGCCTCCATCTCCGGCGGTCTCGATGAAGCCGGCAGCATCGTCAGGGTCCGGCGGCAGATAGGCGTCATAGGGATTGCCATCGGCCAGATGGCCGAACGGCGTGAAGACGTAATCGCCGCGGTCGCGACCGACCGCGCACAAGACGTAGCGGACCTCGCGGGTTGCGGCGTCGAGACATTCCATAAGCGCCACGTTGCCGTCACCGGCGGCGCGCAGCAGGGTATTGAAATTCGTTCGGACGGGATCGGGAATGGCCATGGCTTCTCCTGAAACGAAAATGGCCCGCTGTCGAAAGACAGCGGGCCATGTGGATGGGGTTATGTGGATCACGCGGCGGCACGACCTTCGACGACATCGGCGCCAGCCTCGTCGGCGGTGATCTCCTCGACACGGGCGCGGCTATATCCTTTCTTGGCCAGCCAAAGTTCGGCCGCCTCGCGGTTTTCCGCTAGGTGCAGCAACTCGACGTTCTCTCCGACATCCTGAACCACGCGGACCTGACCGATCTGCGGGCGCTCGATCACCCGGAACCTCAGATCGCTGTTGATGCCGTAGCTGCGCATGACAGTGATGAGGATGATACCGCCTTCGCCGAAATCGCCCTCATGCAGGGTGAAGGACGGCGGGGTCGTGTAGGTCGGACGCTCGCGGCCGGGCTCCTTGCGCACAAGGCGGCCGACCCCGTTGCGGGATTTCCACGCGGCGAGCTTCTTCGTGAAGCGCGCGGGCGGCTTCGGTTGGCCGTCACTATAGGCCACGAGCGAGCCAAGGGGGGCGATGTCAAAGATGAGGGAAGCGGACATGAAACTGGTCTCCTGAAACGAAAAAGGCCCGGCGAGATGCCGGGCCTTGAGGTGGAACGGGATGGAAAACGGGGCGACCGAAGCCGCCCCGCTGGTGCGCGCATCACTCGGCGGCGACGAGGGCCGCCGGATCGTCGGCGGCCTCGGCCGCGTCCTCGTCGTCTCCGGCGAGGAAGTCGGGCAGAGCCACGGTGTCCTCATCCTGATCAACCGCGCCATCGACAGCCTGCGCGTCCATGGCGGGGCGCAGCGGTTCGGGCAGCCAGCCTGTATCGGCCAGTAGGCGTTCGGCCTCCTTCGCCATGTCGCCCTTCTTGAGATGCGCGATGAGATCGGCGGCCCGATCGCCAGCACCCTCGCGCACCGCTTCAAGGATGCGGGCCTTGGTCACGCGGCCCAGGTAGTTCTCGACCGTGGGCCTCCAGCCCGCTTCGACGAGATCGAGGCCGGTAGCCTGGGCCAGCCGTTCGGCCTCGGCCATGCGGCGGTCGAGACCGTGCTGGGAGATGCCATTCCCAGAATAGGGGTTGGGCCGCTCGTAGAGCGCGTTGACGCCGAAGCTGACGCAATGGGCGAGCAATGCCAGGCGGCTGGCATCGTCGAGGCCGTCGATCCAGTCCCAGAGGCGATCGTCATCGCCCGAGGGGATGTTGCCCCGCCAGGCTTCCCCGCGCTCGTCGATCATCTTCGCGGCGGCACTGTCCGCGAGTCCGGTCGCATCGGCCGGGAGGTAGATGTGACGCACGGCGGCATAAAGGCTCGTTCCCGAGGTGGAGGTGCGCTCGAAGGTGTCGAGGACGAGCTTGTGCAGCAGGGCCGTCATGGCGACGTGCGGATTCCCGGCGAGCGCATTGCGCAGCGCCAACGTCCGCCAGGCGGTCAGGTCCGTCACCAGCCGCTCGGGCAGCGGCTTGACGGCATCGTCCTCCTCCTCGTCGCCGTCCGGGACCGGCTCGCCGCCGACAGTAATGACGGCGCGCTGCACGGCATCGGGATCGGACGGGTCCGCATCGTCTCCGGCATCTTCGCCATCGACGGTCTCGGGTTGCTCGTCCTCGGGGCGGACGTATCCGCTGCTGACGATCAATTCGCCGTCGCGGCCGATGCTGACGAAAACACCGGCACGGGCGATGTCTTCCGGCGCGAAGGTGACGGGCCGGTTCTCGAAGGCTTCCAGCTCGGCCTCGATTTCGCCGAGCCGCTGGTCGACGTCATCGGGCAGTTCCTCGGCCTCGGCGTATTGCGATTCGAGTTCGTCATACTCGTCGCGCAGCGCCTCGCGGGTGGCGCGTTCCTCGTCGGTCAGCTCCTGGGTCACGCCGACCAGCCTGCGCAGGCCGTTGGCGTAGCCGTAGGGAAGCTCGACCGCGGCGTCGATCCACTTCCAGCCCTGACCCGCAATCTCGTCGGCAACGGTGCGCAGCTTCTCGTCGACCAGACGATCGAGAAGCGTGACGTCCTGCAACCAGCCGCCGTTCTCGTCGGAGAAGAGGTCGCGCAGCATCGGGCCGCCTGCCGTTTCATAGGCTTCGACGCCGACAAAGCGGGCGCGCTTGTCGGCGGCCGGAACCGTGGTCTCGGTCAGCATGTTGCGAATCTGCCAGGGCTCCTTCTGCCAGGAATTGCTGACGCGCTCCCAAACCTGTTGCTGGCGCTCATGGTCGGGGTTTACGGTAAAGGCTTCCAGCATCGCCAGCGTCATTTCATTCCGCGCATAGGCGTCGAGCAGGGACGGCGCGACGGTCGCAAGACGAAGACGCTGCATGATGTAACGCGGCGTGGTCCGCCAGGCGTCGGCGATCTCCTCCTTGGACATGCCCATGTCGAACATCCGCTTGAACGCCTTGAACTGGTCGAGCGGATGCAGCGCAAGGCGCAGCAGGTTTTCGGCCAGCGAGTCGTCGACGGCCGAGGTCTTGGCATCGGCCTTCTTGACGATGCAGGGAACGAGGCCATCGGCCGGGAAGCGACCGGCTTCCACGAGGCGCGCGATGGACCTGTATCGCCGGCCGCCGGCAGGGGTCTCGAAATCGCCGGTCTCGTTGCCGTCCTCATCGAGGATGGCACGAACATTGAGGCCCTGGACGAGATCCTCGCGACGGTCGATGTCATGGGTGAGTTCGTCCAGTCCGGCCTCAACGTCGATCTCGCGCACGTTGTCGGCGGATAGGCGAATACGGTTGAAGGGAATGTCACGCGCCCGCGAGAACTCGATCATCTGGAGGGCGGGCTTCTTCTTGGCACGAGCCATGGTGGTTTCTCCGCGACGGACGCCGAGAGCCTCTCTCTCGACCCTTAATCCGTCACGAAAACCCCTTCCGCTCTCTCACTCTCGCCGCCGTGGCGGCAAGCTGTGGCCGGCGGTTTACCTCCCAGCCGGTCCCGTGGCGGCAGATCCGAGATGATGACGTATGCGCTCGGCAAGGCGCTGGTGGTCGTAAGGCTTGCCGATCGGCCCCTCGTCGCAGAGCGACATGGCAGCCTCGATTTGCTGGACGACGCCGGAGGTGAGGATGATACGAACGCCCGGCCGGTATTCACGGACCCATGCGGCGAGGCCGAAGCCGTCCATGGCGCCCGGCATCTGGATATCGGAGAAGAACAGATCGATAATCTGATCGGATTCAAGGGCAGCAACCGCTTCGGCCGCATTGCCCGCCTCGATGACATGCCAGCCACAGCCGCGCAGATAGCCTGCGATGTCGATGCGAATAGGAAAGTCGTCCTCGACGACGAGGATGGTTTGTGGTTGGTCTGATGCCGTAGGCAAGCGTGCTCCCCCCGCTATTGCCCACCTCCGATCACTTGCGCCACCGACGACTGCAATAGTCGTTCTTCGGTTATGAACAGCAACTGCCGAAACAGATAAAAGTTCCGGCAAATCGGCGTTTAGCCGATTACGATGCGCGGTCGAGGTGCATTGACGCCGTATTTGCGGCGCAGCGCCTCGATGGCGCGATCCTGCCGCTCGGCCTTGCGGTCGAGCCGCGTCAGTTCGGCGGAGGTGATGCCGGCGAGCGCTTCGAGGATGCGCTGGTATTCGGCCTCGTCGGCGCCGGTCCAGCGGCTCATGCGGCGATGGTAGTAACGTGCCTTCGGCCGCCTGCGGATCGTCTCGGCCTCGGCATGGTCGCGCATGCGGCGCTCGATGCCGGCGATGTTGCGCCGGGTTTGGGCCAGCGCGTCTTCCATGCGTGCCAGGGCGGCGCGCAGCGCGTCGCGGGTCATCATGATGATCTCCATGTCGATGGGACGCCGGCTCGCCGAGTGGGTGCGGCGCGGTTGCGTGGAAAGCGACGGCCGGCCGTCAGGGACCGGCCGGATCGTCGTCGTCACGGAAGCGCGGCGGTATCTCGTCCTCCGGGCCTTGCCAGAGCACGCGGTCGCCGCGCCAAATGGTGACGAAGCCGCCGCCCTTGGGAGCAGGCTTCGGCGGCGCGGGCTCAAAATTGCGGCAACTGAAATTCCCAGCCGTCCCCGAGAAGGCGGGGATAGTGGAGTTGCCGAGCAGCACGCGGTCGCATGTTCCGGCGGGTTTCCTGACGCGGCGGCGGGAGCGGCCGAGCCGGAACAGCTCGTAGTCGCGCTCCAGGTTTTCGGGCGGCGGCGACCAATGACGGCAGTCGCGGCAGCGGCCCGGCCGATCCGGCACCGGATCGTCGAGCGGCGGCCCGCCATTGTGGCCGGGTTTGGCAGGTCCGGTCATGTCGGCCTCCCGCACCGGTCCTTCCGGCCAGCAGCTAGCGCCCGATCCCGACGCATGTGGCCGATCGGGCCATTGATCTCGGCGGTCATGCGCGCGTCATAGAGCTTGATCGGCGTATCGGCGCCCCGAAAGCCAAGGCGGGCGGAGAGGAACGCGACCCGCGCAAGGCGGCGGTCGGGATCGGCGGCGCGGAGCGTCCGCCAGAGCGGCCCATCATCACACACCCTCCCATCGCGATTGCCGCACTGTGCGAATGATCCGCTCGGCGCGGCGGATACTGCCGGCTTCCCGCGCGGCCTCGACCCAGACCGAGATCGGGAAGTCGCTGGTAAAGAGAATGTCGCGTTCGATGCCGAGCCCGAAAGGCAGGCGCACCGACGTCATCTCCTCGAGCGAGAAATAGCCCAGTTCCGGCTCGCCGAGGTCGGCCAACCCGAACATCGTATCGCCGTCGGCGTCGAGTTCGGTGGCGAGCCAGACGCCTTCGCCGAGGGGATTGAAGAATTTGACGACCGGCACATGGTCGGTGTCGCGTTGGCGGCCATTGGCGAGAAGCTGCGCGCGCAACTCGTCGGTCAGGAGGATCATGCCGCCCTCCTGTCGATTGCATCTGCGTCGGTGTCGGAAGCCTCATCGTCCAGCAGGAAGGACAAGATCCAGTCGGCCGCCTTGCTCGCCTGCGAGGCGGCACGGACGATTGCGCGGTTGTCCTCGCGCAGCACTTCGAGCCAGGCGCCGATGTAGTCGGCATGGCGCACGGTCGGCACGATGCCGAGTGAGGCGCAGCAGAACGCGGCGCTCATCTCAGCGACTTATCTGAACAGTCAAGCTGTCTCAGCGGACTTTCATCAGCCGAAACCAGCCGATCTGGCGGCGTTGCGCGGTTTTAGAACGGGTGAGAC